>NZ_JBCGFC010000013.1:0-135663 GCF_038739615.1 Aeromonas sp. SER
GTAGCTTCTTGAGCAAAGCGGCCTTCCGTTCACTTGAATAACGAGCCATTCGACACTCTTTATCCTCCCCCGGTCTTCACTTGTAGATAGATCAGATCAGGCGACAACTATCCTGACACCGGGGGCCCGCAAGGGGAGAGGGGACGGTTACCCTGGCGCAGGGGCGGGAGACCGGCTGGTCTCCGTGAAAGACGCTACCGCCCCTGACTGTCGCTGCCACATTGCGCCGTTGACCTTGGTTTGGGAAAAGGGGCCAACAGGCGCCGCCAAATATCTTACGGATTCATTGAGCGCTTAACTATGGCGGCCATCACGCAACTATCAGAAACCAGAGGTTTTTTTGCGCTGGCACAAGCTTTTGTTAATTACTGATTGATTAATTGCGGGATGAACCTTGTGCGGCTGGTCGCCTTGGGCAATCCATTGCTATCACCTTGATTCAAAACGGCGATCACAGACTTTTTGCGCCGTATGCCTAGACTGGGTTGGCCGCGGTCGCTGACCGCCGCCTCTGGATCAGCAGACAGGGTATAACTGAGCTGGCTCACCCCTATGTGTCACTGATGGAGGAGTCGGCCATGTCCGCTACCCGTATCTGGATTAAGAACCCCCTTGCCACCTTTACCCCCGAAACGGTCGATGGCCGCGGCGGGCTGGTGATTGAAAACGGCCTGATAAGCGAGGTGCTGGCGGCAGGCCAGCAGCCTGCCCGGCCGTGTGATCAGCTGTTTGATGCCCGCGACCATGTGGTGCTGCCGGGCCTTATCAATACCCATCACCACTTCTACCAGACCCTGACCCGTGCCTGGGGGCCGGTGGTCAATCAGCCGCTCTTCCCCTGGCTCAAGACCCTCTATCCGGTCTGGGCCAGATTGACGCCGGATGCGCTGGCGCTGGCGAGCAAGGTGGCGATGGCGGAGCTGCTGCTCTCGGGCTGCACCACGGCTGCGGATCACCACTACCTCTTCCCGCGCGGAATGGAGGAGTCCATCGATATTCAGGTGGCGGCGGTGCGTGAGCTGGGGATGCGCGCCATGCTGACCCGTGGCTCCATGAGCCTTGGCGAAGATGAGGGGGGGTTGCCGCCGCGCCACACGGTGCAGGGGCAGCAGCAGATCCTCGATGACAGTCTGCGGCTGGTGCGCCAGTACCATGAGCGCGGCGCCGGGGCGCAGATCCAGATTGCGCTGGCTCCTTGCTCCCCCTTCTCGGTGACCGAGGAGATCATGGTGGAGAGCGCCAGACTCGCGGCCGAGCTCGATGTGCGGCTGCACACCCATCTGGCGGAGACGCTGGATGAGGAGGCGTTCTGCCTTGCGCGCTTTGGCCTGCGCACTGTCGATTATCTGGAAAAGGTGGGCTGGCTTGGTAATCGCACCTGGCTGGCCCACGGCATCCACTTCAATCCGGACGAGATTGCGCGGCTGGGGGCGGCGGGCACCGGGGTGTGTCACTGTCCGGTCTCCAATATGCGGCTCGCCTCCGGCATCTGCCCGACCCTGGATCTGGAGGCGGCCGGTGCGCCGGTGGGGCTCGGGGTGGATGGTTCGGCCTCCAACGATGCCTCGAACCTGATGCAGGAGGCCCGTCAGGCGCTCTATCTGCAGCGGCTGCGCTACGGCGCCGAGCGCATTACTCCGCGCAAGGTGCTGGAGTGGGCGACTGTAGGTTCGGCCCGGCTGCTCGGGCGCGGCGATCTCGGCGAGCTGCTGCCCGGCAAGCAGGCGGATCTGGCGCTGTTCAAGCTCGATGATCTGCGCTTTAGCGGCAGTCACGACCCCATCGCGGCGCTGATCTTGTGCGGCGCCGAGCGAGCCGATCGGGTGATGGTGGGGGGCAAGTGGCGGGTGGTGGATGGCGCCATCGAGGGGCTGGATATCGAGCAGCTGATTGCCCGTCACAAGGTGGCCGCCGCGGCGCTGGTACGCGGCTAGGAAAGCGCAAACGGAAAAAAAGAGAAGGGGCCCGCAGTGGGCCCCTTGTTGTTGCTGTTTGGCGCGGAGCCGCTATTTGGCGGCGGGGGCGGGGAAGTATTTGTTGTGCAGCAGCGGGTATTCGCTACCCGCCAGCACCTGGGTCAAGCCGTTCTGGAACTCCTTGACCAGATCGTCGCTCACCGGATGGCTGAAGGCGTAGCAGAACTGCTCCGAGCTCAACTGCCACTGCTCCTTGAACTTGGCGGGGTCGAGTTTTTGTTCCTGAATTTGCTGCTCCATGGTGGTCTTGTTGGTGGAGACCATGTCCACCCGGCCGGAGGTGAGCATCTTGAGCGCCTGGGAGAGGCGGTTGGCGGCGATGATTTTGGTCTCGTCAAAGCCGTTATTGAGCAGCAGCTGCTCGCCCACATCGGCCCGCACCGCCCCGATATTGAACGCCTTGGCATCGTCGAGCTTGGTGATGTTGATCTTGTGCTCGGCCAACCCGACCAGCACGATTTCGGCGTAACCGATGGGGCAGGCCCACTTGAACAGGGGGTCGCGCGCCTGGGTGCGGGCGGTGGAGAAGAGCACCGCGTTGGGTTTTTGGGTCAGCAGGTAGTAGCCACGGGCCCAGGGCATGATGGTGACGGGCTGCTCCGGGGTGTTGGTTTTCTGCCACACCAGCTTGAGCAGCTCGACCGCAAAGCCGGTCGGATTGCCCGCTTCGTCGGCGTAGTTATAGGGTTTGTAATCTTCGGTCAGGTAGTGAAGCTTGGCCAGCTCGGGGCTGGCGTGGGCGAGGGAACTAACAAGCAGTGCGGCCAATCCAATCCATGGTTTCATTTTTTCCATCCTGCTCAAGGGAATATATATGCTCAATTGTGACCAAGCCGACCGGTTTCGCCAAGGTTGAGCGGTCAGGTTCTTCAATAATAGCGAGGGATGCCGTTGGCATCCCTCGTCTGTTTCGGGTCTCCGCTGCTGGTCAGCGAATGGGCAGGTATTTGGCCTGCAGCTTCAAAAACTCCTGCGAGGCGAGGGCACGGGTCAGGCCGCTCTGGAACAGCTTGATCTCCTTGTCATCCACCTGACGGCTGAAGGCGTAGCAGAGCTGCTCGGCGCTCAGCACCATGGCGACGTTGAAGTCGTCGCTGTTGAGCTTCATCTCGCGCAGGGCGTCATAACCGGCCAGCTTGCTGGTGGCGAGCAGGTCGGCGCGGCCGGAGGTGAGCATCTTGACCGCCTGATTGAGGCGGTTGGCGGGGATGATGTTGTTGTCATCCATGCCGTTGTTGAGCAGCAGTTGCTCGGCGGCATCGGAGCGTACCGCGCTTATCCGGTACTTGCTCATCTCGTCGACGGAGGTGAGGGTGATGTTTTGCGCCTTGCGCCCGAGCAGGATGTACTCCGAATAGCCGATGGGGCAGACCCACTTGAAGAGATCTTCCCGCGCCTGGGTGCGGGCGGTGGAGAAGAGCACCACGTTGGGTTTCTGGGTCAGCAGGTAGTAGCCGCGGGCCCACGGCAGGATGCGGATCGGTTGGGGGGCTACCCCGCTGTTTTTCCACACCATCTGCAGCAGTTCAACCGCAAGGCCGGTGGGCTGGCCCTGCTCATCGCTGAAGTTGTAGGGGGGGTACTCTTCGGTGAAGTATTCGAGTTTGCCCAGATCGGCCCGGGCCATCGAGGCCCAGGGGAGCAATAGCAGCAAGCAGGTGAGCCAAATCCTCATGGGGAACATCCTCAGCAGTCAACCGTGCTTTGAGTGTGACCATGAACCGCTCAAATAGCCACTTTGCCCCGTTACCAACGTGACCGGCTTCTCCCAATCGGCTGATAAGCCTCATCGCGCAGCCCCACCAGCAAGGTCTTGCCATCTGGCTGCAGGCGAAACTCGCCGTAACGGGCACGGCTCAAGGCCTCGCCATCCCCCTCTTCGAAGAAGAAGGCGTCGGGGCCGATCAGCCACTGGCGATCGCTGCGGTGTACCTGCAATAGCCGCTCATCGCTGGCCAGCTGATCCGGCTTGCCATCGGCAACCCGGCTCGCCACCTGATGGGCATCGAGGCGGATCACCAGGGTGTCGCTCTGCTTGTCGCGGCCATCGCTGCTGGCCAGCTCGCGGGCGATCTCATAGTTGAGGCGCATGTAATCCCCCTGCATCAGGGAGCGGGGATCGACCGGTGCGAGCCGCAGCAGCACCACTTCGCCACTGCTCATGGCGCGCTCAAAACGCCAGACGGTGAGGTTGATGCCCGCCAGAATGGCAAGGCCAGTAAGCAACAGGCCGAGTTGTCGGATCGCGGGTCTCATGAGTCGCTCCTTGCCGAGAGGATCTTGAGCAGCTGGCGGGCGGCCAGCAACAGGGCCCCCGAGCCCAGCAGCAGCCAGGATTTGGTCATCAGGGTGAGCCCGAGATCGTAGTAATAGAGAGCGCCATACCCCACCAGCAGCAGGGCGGCGAGGGTCATCAGGCCAAGGCTGCCGGCATAGAAGCCGAGTATCAGCACCAGCGCACCTGCCCCCATCCCCGGAATGACGGCACTGAGCAGCACCAGCGGCAGACCGTACCAGAGCGGCAGCTTCAGTTTCACCATCACCGCCAGCAGCAGGGCGGCGCAGAGTAGCGGATTGAGCCAGAGCGGCAGGCGTGACAGCCCCAGCTCGTCGAGCACGCTGCTGCCACCTTCCCACAGCGGTTGGTGCAGGCGACCCAGTACCAGCAGGGAGAGGGCGAGCCCCAGGGTGATGGCGTGGTAGAGCTGGTGGCGAGCGGGGTCGTGATCGGCGCGCAGCCAGCAGAAGGTGATGGCGGCCATCACCAGCGGCAGGGCCAGCAGTTGCAACCCGAGGCAGGCAAGGGCGAGGGTCAGCAGCAGGGCCGCCGCCACGCTGTGAAACAGCCGCACCAGCCAGTGATCGAACAGCACAGCGATGGCGAGCGACAACAGGCAGAGGCCGAACCAGAGCAGGCTCTGGTGGCTGTCGGCCTGATCCAGCAGGCCGTAGAGCAGCCAGGCATCGGCTGCCAGCGCGAGCGCCAGCACGAACTGATCCCAGAGATCGCCGCTCTGGCTGCGGTTGATGGCGTAAGCCGACCCCAGTAGCACGGCGCCAAGCAGCAGGGCACTGTTGGTCTCGCGGGTCAGCTGCTCGAAGGTCATAAAGAGAAAGAAGAGCAGAAACAGGGCGGCGATCCACCCCACCAGCCCGAGCAGAAAACGGCTCGACCAGTGCGGCTGGTTGTTGCGGGGCATCTCCCCTTCCACCAGATTGGCCTGTTGCAGGGTTTGCCAGAGCGTCAGATCACTCATGGGACCTCCGTTGTTGTTGCAGCCAGCGGCTGGCGGCGACCGAGAGGCCGATGGCGATGAGGCTGAGCAGCAGGAAACCGTCCACATCCGGCTTCATCCACTTGCCAAGGGCGGCGAGGATAACGGCAATCAGGCTGAGACACCCCATGGCGAGCCCGGCAATAAATTTATGGTGCCACAGGGCATAGGCCGCGGCCAGCCAGCCCAGCCAGAGCGGCCACACCAGCGGGGAGGCGGCATCGAAGAGCGCCAGCAGGGCGAGCAGGGTGGCGCCAAGCCCGGCGGCAAGACCCGCCAGCCAGCCCGGCATCAGGCGCCAGCGGGCGGGGGCGAGCAGCAACAAGCCCCAGAGGGCAGCGTTGAGCAGGGTCAGACACCAGCCCAGTCCCTCTTCGTCAAAGGCGAAGAAGAAGCTGAAGAGACCGAGCCGCCAGTAGAGCACCAGCGCCAGCTGACCGAGCAGCCAGCTTAGGGTCCAGAGCAAAGGGCTCTGGCCAAGGGCGGCCAGCGGTACCAGCATCAGCGCCCAGGTGGCGAACAGCTGCCAGGGATCGGCGCCGGTCTGGTAGGTCTGGCCGACCAGCGCCAGCAGGGCGCCGATATTGAGGGCCACGGCAAAGAGCAGCGCCTGACGCGGCGTATCGCCAAGGGGCTTGCGCCACAGCAGAAGCAGCATGGCGAGCAGTGGCGCCTCCAGCAGGGCGAGGCGGGGCAGTCGTCCCAGCGCCTGCCAGTTGAAGGCGACGAAGAAGATAAGGCCGGCCCCGATGCAGAGGGCGCCGAGCCAGAGCAGCAGGCGATCGAACAGCCACTGCCAGCGGGCGTGGGCAGGGGGCAGATCGGCAAGGGTGAGGGCGGCGGCCAGCTTCTCTGGCGCCAGTCGTCCCTGTTTCACCCATTCGAGTAGCGTCTCTCTTGATACGTTGTGCATGGGGTGCTCCACGAGGTTTGCCCCATTATGACATGGCAGCCCCACTCCCGTGCAGTGGCAGCTTGCGGCTGCGACAACGGCGGTTGCCGGAGTGATGGAGGCGGGCGCCAGAATGCAAAAAGCCCTCCGAAGAGGGCTTGTGTAGAACCGGTGGCCAGAGTGCCGCTAGACGAAGATAAGGGTGCTGACCCCGAGCCCGACAAACAGCAGGGCACAGGCGATGCGGATCGCCTTGAGCGGCAGCTTGTCCGCCCCCAGTTTGCCGATCAGCACCACAGGGACGTTGGCCAGCATCATGCCGAGGGTGGTACCGGTTACCACCTGAATGAGGGAGTCATATTTGGCGGCCAGCAGCACGGTGGCAATCTGGGTCTTGTCGCCAATCTCGGCAATAAAGAAGAGCACGAAGGTGGCCATGAAGGGGCCGTACTTGTCGAGGGAGCTCTCCTCGTCATCCATTTTGTCCGGCACCAGGATCCAGATCGCCATGGCGATAAAGGCGGCCGCGACCAGATAGGTCATCACCTTGGGGTCGAGCCAGCGACTGATAAACTCGCCAATCCAGGCGGCGCCCGCATGGTTGAGCAGGGTCGCGGCCAGCATGCCGGCGATGATGGGCCAGGGTTTGCGAAAACGACAGATGAGCAACAATGCCAGCAGCTGGGTTTTATCGCCGATCTCGGCAATCGCAACGCTGAGGGTTGAAGTTAACAAGGCTTCCATAGATATGACCGGGGGACGGAATTGTTATAAACCAAAGACAAGCCGACGCCATCCGTCCCCGGTATTGGCGCTGGCCCGTCAAAGGTCTTGTCAAATCCACGGATAAACTGGATCACCCTGACCATGGTGAGTTGGCACCAAGTATGTTGATCAGGGTCGCAGGCCGGTGCGGATCCGGTATGCGAGACTACTCCCCCTCGATGGGAGCGGGCATTCTAGGGAAAAACCGCATGGGTGACAAGGGGATCAGCCACCCACCAGCTTGACGCTGAAGCCGGCTTTCTCCAGCTCGGCCTTTATCAGCTCCCGTTTGTCCCCCTGGATCTCGATAACACCCTCCTTGAGCCCGCCACCGGTGCCGCACTTTTTCTTGAGCAAGGTGGCGATTGCCTTTTGCTGTTCGGCGGGGACGCCGTGAATGGTGATGACCCCGGCGCCCTTGCGCCCCTTGGTCTCGCGGCGCATGCGCACCACGCCGTCGGTGGGGAAGGGGGAGGAGGATTGCGGAGCGTTCTGCTCCTTGATTTGACCGCCATCTGTGCTGTAAACAAGGCGGCTGTTGCTGTCGTGACTCATGAGGTTACTTTACGGGTTAGCTAAGCGGAGTTTGATTTTACTCAAATAAAAGTTGAAGACACAGATTATAATGCCCCAAGTAAAAGCGAATTATTATTGTTTAACTTCAGGAGTCAGTCATGGTACTCACGCAGTTGTCACCTGGACAGAGTGCTCGCATCAAGAATATGAATCAGTTGTCCCGGCCGTTGCGTCGCAAGCTGATGGTGATGGGCTTGTTGCCACAGACTGAAGTCATCTATCTGCGGTCCGCCCCGCTGGGGGATCCGCTCCAGATCCAGTGTCAGGGGATCTGTCTCTCCATGCAAAAGAGTCTGGCCCAGCAAATTGAGGTCGAACCGGTATGAGTTGCTTGTCCACCCGCAAGAGCCCGGTTCAGAAGAAAATAGAGGTAGTGCTGGTATGAATTATTCACTGGTTACGGTCGGCAATCCCAATAGCGGCAAGACCTCCCTGTTCAATGCCCTGACCGGCGCCCGCCAGCAGGTTGGCAACTGGAGCGGGGTCACCGTCGACAAGAAGATGGGCGAATTTTCCGCCGATGGTCACGATTACAAGCTGATGGATTTGCCGGGCATCTATAGCCTCGCCAATCAGGAGGCGAGCCTTGATGAGCAGATCGCCAGCCGCTATGTGCAGGGCCATCAGCCCGACCTGCTGCTCAACGTCATCGACGCCGCCAATCTGGAGCGCTCCCTCTACCTCACGCTGCAACTGCGCGAGCTGGGGCTGCCGATGATCGTCGTGCTCAACAAGATGGATATCCTGAAAAAACGCCGCGTCACCATTAATGAAGGGTTGCTTAGTCAGGCGCTTGGTTGCCCCGTGGTGGCCCTTTCTGCCCACAATCGCCAGCAGGTTGCCGCCTTCAAGAGCCAGATCCACGGCTTTATCGGCAAGTCCCAGCAGGCACTGATGCTCGATTACGGCACTGATCTTGAGAAAGATCTGGCGGAGCTGGAGACCCTGCTCGCCCCGCACCACCTCACTACCCGTGGCCGCGCCCTGCGTCTGCTGGAGGAGGATGCCGCCATGCAGGAGACCCTGCTGCCCGGTCAGCAGGCTGCCGCGACCAATGTGGTGACCCGTGCCCATCAGGGGCAGGATATCGATCTGCAGCTGGCGGACATCCGCTATGGCCACATCCATCTGTGGGCCAGTCAGGCGTGCCAGCAGCAGGGCAAGCTCACCGTGGCCCAGAGCGAGAAGCTCGACCGGGTGCTGCTCAACCGCTGGATCGGCATCCCCTTCTTCCTGTTCGTCATGTACCTGATGTTCATGTTCGCCATCAAGGTGGGCAGCGCCTTTATCGACTTCTTCGACATCATGGGCAACGCCCTGTTTGTCGAAGGCGTGCACCACCTGTTGGGGCTGGTCAACGCGCCCGACTGGCTGGGCGCCATTCTGGCCGATGGCTTCGGGGTCGGTTTGCAGACCGTCGCCACCTTTATCCCGGTGATTGGCTGCCTCTATCTCTTCCTCGCTGTGCTGGAGAGCTCCGGCTACCTGGCCCGCGCCGCCTTCGTGGTGGATGCCCTGATGCGCCGTCTCGGCCTGCCCGGCAAGGCGTTCGTCCCCATGCTGATGGGCTTTGGCTGTACCGTGCCCTCGGTGATGGCGACCCGCACCCTCAACTCCGAGCGCGAGCGGCTGATGACCTCGGCCATGGCCCCCTTCATGTCCTGCGGTGCCCGCCTGCCGGTCTACGCCCTGTTTGCGGTGGCCTTCTTCCCCGAGTCCGGCCAGAACCTGGTGTTCGGTCTCTACCTCATCGGTATTCTGGTGGCGGTGCTCACTGGTCTGCTGCTGCGCAGCACCCTGCTGCCGGGCAAGAGCGACTCCATGGTGATGGAGATGCCGGATTACGAGTGGCCGCGTCCGGTCAACGTTGGCATCAAGACCTGGCAGAAGCTCAAATCCTTTGTCTTTGGCGCCGGTAAAACCATCGTGCTGGTGGTCGCCGTGCTGAGCGTGCTCAATTCGCTGGGCACCGATGGCAGCTTCGGCCATCAGGAGCAGGAGAGCTCGGTGCTGAGCAAAATCAGTCAGGCGGTGACCCCTGTGCTGCACCCCATCGGCGTGCGTGATGACAACTGGCAGGCCACGGTCGGCATCGTCACCGGTATCTTCGCCAAAGAGGCGGTAGTCGGTACCCTCAACAGCCTCTACGCCGGTGGTGGCGCAGAGGAAGAGAAGGGCGAGTTCTCCCTTGTCGCCAGCTTCCACGAAGCGGTGGATGCCGTAGCGACCAATCTGGCCGAGATCAACCCGACCGACCCGATGGGCCTTGCGGTTGGCAACCTCGACGATCAGAAGGCGGCAGCCGAGGAGCAGGAGGTGGATGTCTCCACCTACGGCAACATGCAGACCCACTTCGACGGTGCGGCTGGTGCCTTTGCCTACCTCCTGTTCGTGCTGCTCTACATGCCCTGCGCCGCCGCCATGGGTGCCCTGGTGCGCGAAACTGGCCGCCAGTGGGCGCTCTTTACCGCCGCCTGGTGCAACTACATGGCCTTTATGTGCGCCACCGTCTTCTATCAGCTGGCGACCTTTGCCGCTCACCCCGAGCAGAGCCTGTTCTGGGTAGCGAGCTATGGCCTCTCCCTGCTGCTGCTCTGGTGGGCCGGTCGCCGTCACGGTGACATCGTCGCTCGCAAGGTGGTGACATTATGATCCTGCGCGAGCTGGGGGATTACCTCGCCGCGCAGCAGAAGGTGAGCCGGCGCGAGCTGGCTCGCCACTTCCACACCTCGGAAGATGCGGTGGAGGCAATGCTCGGCGTCTGGATGCGCAAGGGGCGGGTCATCAAGCGCGAGAGCCGGGTCTGTGGCGGCAGCTGCTGTGGCAAGAGCGAGGAGGTGATGTTCGAGTGGTGTGCCCCGGGCCAGATTGGCATCAAGGTAAGTTAAACAGCAATCGAATATCATCAGGTTAAACTGAACAATAAAAAACGGCAGACCTTGCATCCAAGCAGGGTCTGCCGTTTTTTGGGGCACAAACAGGCGGGATCAGGCGCTCTGGCGAGCTTCGCTCAGTAGCGCAAGGGTTGGCTGTTCGTTGCCCGGCATCAGCCGGTAGGCCTTGTGGTGCTTGATGAGGGTGGTTTTCTTGTTGCCCTGACTCAGCAGCAGCCCCTGTTTGCAGGCCGCACTGGCCAGCAGTTGCTCATCGCCACGCACATAGAGGGTGAGGGGCTTGATAAGCTCGCCGCCCTCGATATGCCCTTCATATTCGCTGTGGCTTACCACCAGACTGGCCTGACCGCCCGATTGCAGGCGCAGCCTGGCGTTCACTTCGCTCTCGGTCAGTACCAGCCAGCCCGCCTGTTCCAGCTCAGCCAGCATGTTGGCCAGCTTGCTCCCCAGTTGCAGCGGATTTGCCATGGCGCTCTGGTACTGGCTGACGATGCGCTCCAGCAGTCCCTTGAGATCGGCGCCAGCCCCGAGGGTGCGGCCAAGCTGCACCCAAGCTTTCAAATCTTCCATCACCAGCCGCGAGAAGCGCTTCTCCTTGAGGGAGTCCGCCATCCAGGTGCAGAGGAAGTGGCTCTCCTGCGCCGGGGTGCGCTTGCCAGCCTTTTGTTCGCCGGTGCGGGCCAGCTCGGCCAGACTCTGGGTGGCCATCTCGAGCAGGGCCTGATTGTAGGTTGATGGGGTCATGGTGCCTCCTCCGGTGGGGCGAGTCGTCATCACAGGGCAAGAGAAAGGCGCCGGTGGCGCCTTCATCATATCGGTACAGCAAGTGGCTGCTTACTTGGGCTGGCGCGGCTTCTTGGCGGCGGCCAGACGCTTGAGGCGTTGCCCCTGCAGCTTGGCTTCGGCCATCGACTGAGCGGCAGCATTGTCGTCGCGACGGGCACGACCGCCAAAGCGGCGACGCTCTTCGAGCTGTTTGATCAGCATCTCGCGGCTGCTTACCTCGTAGCCCGGCACCATGATGCGGCGCAGTTTCTGGCCGATCAGCTTCTCGATCTCGAGCAGGGTGCGCTCCTCCTCACGGCTGACGAAGGAGATGGCCTGACCGCGCTTGCCGGCACGACCGGTACGGCCGATACGGTGGACATAATCCTCGGCGAGGAAGGGGAGGTCATAGTTGACCACGTACTCCAGATCCGGGATATCCAGACCGCGGGCGGCCACTTCGGTGGCGACCAGCACCCGAACCTTGCCCTCCATAAAGTCGCGCAGGGCGCGGCGACGGCTGCCCTGAGCCTTGTCACCATGCACCACGGCCGATTTGATGCCATCGAGGTTGAGCTCCTCGACCAGCTCGTCGCAGCTCTCGCGGGTACTGGCAAAGACCAGCACCTGTTGCCAGTTCTGCTTGCCGATGAGCTCGGAGAGCAGCTCGCGCTTGCGCTTCTGCTCGACCGGATAGACCACCTGGCTCACGGTGTCGGCGGTGGTGTTCTGTTTGTTGACGCTCACCACTTGGGGCTTGTCGAGCATCACATTGGCGAGCTTCTTCACCCCTTCGGAGAAGGTGGCGGAGAAGAGCAGGTTCTGGCGGCCCTTGTTGGCAGCTTGCAGGATCTGCTGCACATCGGCGCTAAAGCCCATGTCGAGCATGCGATCCGCTTCATCCAGCACCAGACACTCCACGGTGGAGAGGCTGAGGTTGCATGCGGTGAGGTGCTCCACCAGACGGCCCGGAGTGGCCACGATGATGTGAGCGCCCGCTTTGAGCTTCTTGGCCTGCACATCCTGCTTGCCGCCACCCACCAGAGTGATGACGCCAAGATCCAGATAACGGGCAAACGCCTTGATGTTGTCGGCAATCTGGGCTGCCAGCTCGCGGGTCGGGGTGAGGATCAGCACCCGGGTGCTGGAGGGCGCGGCTGCGGCAGGGGTATCGACCAGACGCTGCAGGATGGGCAGGGCGAATGCGGCGGTTTTGCCGGTGCCGGTCTGGGCGCTGGCCAGCACGTCGCGGCCACGGCGAATGGCCGGGATCGCCTGCTGCTGCACAGGGGTCATCTCCTGATAACCGCACTCCGAGACGGCGCGCAAAATCTCGGGGGCAAAATCGAATGCTTCAAATCTCATATCGGTTTCCTGTGATCCAGCTGGATTGTGTTCGGCTTGACAAGCCGGCATGGGCGAACGGTCGCGGATTGCCACTGGTGGCCGACCCTGATACAGCATCAGCGCAGCCTGAAAATGGCGGGCGCGAAGTGTAACAGATAGGCGCAGCAAATTCTGCCTCAATTGGCCAGAGTTTTTTATCGGTTTTTTTAACCGGCGCAAGGTTTTGGTCGCCGCCATTTGACTCCAAAAATGCCAGCCGTAAGGATAGTGGCTATTGATAGTCATGAAAGGAGAGGGCGATGACCGGGTGCGAGCGCGGTTTGCCACTGCAGACGGCGAGGGCCAATACCCCCCTTGAGCGTCTGAAGCAGGCGCTGGAGCAGTTTGGCGAGCAGCACGACCTGGCGCAGACGGATCGCGCCGACAAGATGCTCAACATTACCCGCGATACCGGCGAGTTGCTGGCTGTTCTGGTGCAGACGCGCGGGGCGCAGGCGGTGCTCGAGATCGGCACCTCCAACGGTTACTCCACCCTCTGGCTGGCCGAGGCGGTGGCCCGGCTCGATGGTCATGTCACGACCATCGAACGGGATGAGAGCAAGCGGGCACTGGCGCAGGCCAATTTCGAACAAGCCGGTCTTGCCGGGCGGATCACCCAGCTGGCCGGGGAGGCGGGAGCGCTGTTGCCCACCCTGCCATCGGCGGGCTTCCCGCTCATCTTTCTTGATTCCGATCGCCGGCAATACCGGGTGTGGTGGCCGCAGTTGCAGCGTCTCTTGCCCCCGCGCGGCTTGCTGGTGGTCGATAATGCCATCTCTCATCGGGAGGAGCTGGCGGAATGGATGGCTGAAGTGGCGCAGGATCCCCGTTTTGTCACCTCGCTGGTGCCGGTGGGCAAGGGGGAGTGGCTGGTGGTGAGAGTGTGAGCAACCTGAACATGAAGAGGGAGGTGGCAGTGATGAAACCGGTGGCAGTGGTGGAAGCTTACTGGCAGGCAATGCAGAGCAATGATTTTGCCAGAGCGGCGCGATGGCTGGGGGATGAGTTTGTCTGTGACTGGCCGCAATCGGGGGAGCGGATCCTCGGGCGCTGCAACTTTGTCGAGATCAATCGCCGTTATCCGGCCGCCGGGCCGTGGAGTTTCACCATAGTCCGCCTGCTGGCACAAGGAGACGAGGTGGTGAGCGAAGTGCAGATCACCGATGGGGTCGTGCATGCCCGGGCCATCACCTTTCATCGGGTCGAGGGCGATCGCATTGTGCAGCAGACCGAATATTGGCCGGAACAGTATGAGGCCCCCGCCTGGCGCCGTCCCTGGGTGAGCAAGCTAACCCGCACGCCAGAACTCGTCTAAAAAGAGCGCCGCCGGTCACTCTGATGGCTGGCGGTGTTTGCCATGTTCAAGCCATCCCACCCTCGTTATCCATTATTTCGCTAAATATCACCATATTTCATGGTTTGGCCATGGGATATGGCGCGATATGTTTTGCCCAAGCCAGCTCGATATTTGCAAGGCATACATCTGAGTTCACAGATATTTGCATCATCCATGCAAGAGACGGTTTCATTAATACGGTTGTCGTTGGCGACTCATGGGAAATAAAAATATAACGAGGTAAATAATATGAACAAGTGGCACACTCTCTTATTACTGGCATCCCTTCCGTTGACCCTGGTGACTTCTGCCGAGGCACAATCCTCCCTTGCGGCGATTCAGCATAGTGGCGTGATCAAGATTGGTACCGAAGGGGCTTATCCTCCTTTCACCTATCACGACAAGAGCGGCAAGTTGGTCGGCTTTGATGTGGAGATTGGCGAGCTCATTGCAAGCGGCCTCGGTGTGAAACCGGAGTTTGTCGAGGGCAAGTGGGATGGCCTCATCGCCGGGGTGGATGCCAAGCGCTACGATCTGGTGCTCAACGAGGTGGCCATCACCCCGGAGCGGCAGAAAAAGTATGATTTCTCAGATCCCTATATCACCTCCAAGGCGGTGGTAGTGGTGCACAGCGACAACCACAGCATCAACAGCTTTGCCGATCTGAAGGGCAAGAAATCCTCCCAGTCCCTGACCAGCAACTTTGCCCAGCTGGCCAAAAAGTCGGGGGCCGAGGTGGTCGCCACCGAGGGCTTCAACCAGTCGCTGGCGCTGGTACTGACCGGGCGAGTGGATGCCACCATCAACGACAGTCTCTCGTTCCTCGACTTCAAGAAACAGAAACCGGATGCCAAATTGAGGGTGGCGGCGACCGAGGCGAAGGGGGATCAATCGGCTGTGCTGCTTGCCAAGGGGCAGCCGGAATTGCTGGCCGCCATCAATCAGGCGCTGCGTACTGCCAAACAGGATGGCAACTATCAGAAAATATCTCATAAATATTTTGGTACTGATGTCTCGCAATAATATTGCCGGAAAATAATAACTAGCGAGGAAATTAACGTGCCAGCCTGGTTGCAGTTAATGATCGACTCTTTTTGGCCCCTGCTTAGCGCGGGGCTTATTTTTACCGTGCCACTGACCCTGATCACTTTTATCTTGGGAATATTGCTCGGCTTGCTGGTGGCGCTGGCCAGATTATATGGCCCGACACCATTGGTGGCACTGGTCCGTTTTTATGTCTGGCTTATTCGTGGCACGCCACTGCTGGTGCAGCTATTTCTGATTTTCTATGGCTTACCGAGTGCCGGCATTGTGCTGGACGCCTTCACCGCTGCGGTGATCGGCTTCACCCTCAACATCGGCGCCTACAGCTCTGAGATAATCCGCGCCACTCTGGCGGCGATCCCGAAAGGGCAGTGGGAAGCGGCCTATTCGATTGGCATGAACTGGCCCCAGGTGATGTGGCGGGTGATCCTGCCGCAGGCGGCGCGTATCGCGGTGCCACCGCTCTCCAACACCTTTATTTCACTGGTCAAGGACACCTCGCTGGCGGCGGCAGTGACCGTGCCCGAGCTGTTTCAGGCTGCCCAGCGGCTCGCCTCTGTCACCTATGAGCCGCTCATTCTCTACAGCGAGACGGCCCTCATCTATCTGATGTTCAGCTCGGTGCTCTCCACCTTGCAAGACCGGCTGGAGCGCAAGTTGACCCACAAAGAGACCCGGGAGGTCGCCCTATGATCCGGTTGCGTGGTATCGAGAAGCAGTTTGGCGGGCAGCAGGTGCTCAAGGGAATTGATCTGGCCATGGTGGCGGGCAGTGTGACCGCCCTGATTGGCCCCTCCGGCAGTGGCAAGAGCACCCTGTTGCGCTGTGTCAATGTGCTGGAGCGGCCGGATGCGGGGCATCTGGTGCTGGGGGGAAGCGAACTCGATTTTTCTCATCATTTGCCTCGCCAGAGCGTGCAGGCATTGCGTCAGCAGACCGGCATGGTGTTCCAGAATTTCCAGCTGTTCCCGCACATGACGGTGCTAGAAAACGTCATTGAGGGGTTGGTGACCGTGTTGAAGTGGCCAAGAGCGAAAGCTGAGGTGCGCGGCTTGCAACTGCTCGACAAGGTGGGGCTCAGGCACAAGGCCGAGGCGGTGCCTGCCACCCTCTCCGGTGGCCAGCAGCAGCGGGTTGCCATTGCGAGGGCGCTGGCGCCATCGCCCAAGGTACTGCTCTGTGACGAACCCACCTCGGCGCTTGATCCCGAGCTTGCCCAAGAGGTGGTGACCGTGCTGCGCCAGCTGGCCCGGGAGGGAACCACCATGCTGATTGCCACCCACGATCTGCGGCTGGCAGCCCAGATAGCGCAACAGGTGCTCTTTCTGGAGGCGGGTGAGGTAGTGGAAGCTGGCAGTGCACGCCAGATGTTCACCACTCCCAAGCGGGCGCGTACCTTCGAGTACATCTCTACCCTCACCGAGCGGTTGCCGGAGAGCTGGAGCATCTAGCCGCACCCCGGACGAGGTGGGGGGAGTGATAGGTGGCAAGCTGCCAGCGAGAACTCCGAGCCTTGAATCCCGAGCCTCAAAAGAAGAGCCCCGCACTGGCGGGGCTCTGTTTTGCGTTGACTGAGAAAGTGCAGGTTAGACCGCCAGATAGTCCATGATCCCTTCGGCTGCCTTGCGCCCTTCGTAGATGGCGGTGACCACCAGATCGGAGCCACGTACCGCATCGCCACCGGCAAACACCTTGGGATTACTGGTCTGGAAGGCATATTCCGCCTGCTCGCGGGCCTTGATGCGATCCCGGTTGTCGAGCTCGATGCCGAACTCCGCCATCCAGGGCTGGGGGTTGGGCTGGAAGCCAAACGCCATTACCACCGCATCGGCGGCCAGCACCTGTTCTGAGCCCTCGATGACCACCGGATTGCGGCGACCATTGGCATCGGGTTCACCCAGCTCGGTGCTCACCACCTTGATGCCGACGGTGCGACCGCTGGCATCCAGCTCGACCGCTACCGGTTGCAGATTGAACATGAACTCAACCCCCTCCTCGCGGGCGTTTTTCACCTCCCGCTTGGAGCCCGGCATGTTCTCCTCGTCGCGGCGATAGGCACAGATCACCTTGGCGGCTCCCTGACGAATAGCGGTACGTACACAGTCCATAGCGGTATCACCACCGCCCAGCACTACCACCTGCTTGCCAGCGAAATCGATGTAGTCGGCTTGCGCCTTCTCGAACCCCAGCAAGCGGTTGGCGTTGGCGATGAGGTAGGGCAGGGCGTCATAGACGCCCGGCGCCTCTTCGTTGGCAAAGCCGCCCTTCATGTACTTGTAGGTGCCGACCCCGAGGAAGACCGCATCGAACTCGCCGAGCAGGTCGGCGAAGGTGATGTCCTTGCCCACTTCGGTCTCGAGACGAAACTCCACGCCCATCCCCTGGAAGATCTCGCGGCGACGCTGCATCACCTCTTTTTCCAGCTTGAAGGAGGGGATGCCGAAGGTGAGCAGGCCGCCAATTTCGGGATATTTGTCAAACACCACCGGGGTGACGCCGTTGCGTGCCAGCACGTCGGCACAGGCAAGACCAGCCGGGCCGGCACCAATGACGGCGACCCGCTTGCCGGTCTTGACCACGTTCGAGAGATCGGGCTTCCAGCCCATCTCGAACGCCTTGTCGGTGATGTATTTTTCGATGTTGCCGATGGTCACAGCGCCGAAGCGATCGTTGAGGGTGCAGGAGCCCTCACAGAGGCGATCCTGCGGGCAGACCCGGCCGCACACTTCCGGCAGGCTGTTGGTCTGGTGGGAGAGCTCCACCGCCTCCAGAATGCGCCCCTCTTTGGCCAGTTTCAGCCAGTTGGGGATGTAGTTGTGAACCGGACACTTCCACTCGCAATAGGGGTTGCCGCACTCGAGGCAGCGATCCGCCTGCATCTGTACCTGCGGCTGATTGAAGGACTCGTAGATCTCCACAAACTGGATTTTACGGATCTTGAGTGGCTTCTTGGGCGGGTCGACCCGCTGGACATCGATAAACTGAAATACGTTCTGGCTCATAGGGTTCCCTCCTTATTGCGCCTGGATTCTGAGTTCTGCACTGGAACGGCTGGTGTGACCCAGCAGCGATTTCACGTCGCTGGACTTGGGTTTGATCAGCCTGAACTTGGGCACATAGGAGTCGAAGTTGGCCAGGATCTCCTCGGCGCGCGAGCTGCCGGTCTCATTGAGGTGCGCCGTGATGATGCCGCGCAGGTGCTCCTGATGGATGGCGAGATCCGCCACATCCAGCAGTTCCACCAGCTCGGGGTTGGTGCGCTTGGCGAAGTTGCCGCACTCGTCGAGCACGTAGGCAAAGCCGCCGGTCATGCCCGCCGCGAAGTTGACGCCGGTCTGACCCAGTACGGTGACGATGCCGCCGGTCATATATTCACAGCCGTTGTCGCCAATCCCCTCGACTACCGCCAGGGCGCCGGAGTTACGCACCGCGAAACGCTCGCCGGCAGTGCCTGCGGCGTAGAGTTTGCCGCCGGTGGCGCCGTAGAGGCAGGTGTTGCCGATGATGGCCGCTTCATGGGATTTAAACGCCACGCCTACATGGGGCTTGATCACCAGCTTGCCGCCGGTCATCCCCTTGCCCACATAGTCGTTGGCGTCACCGGTGAGGATCATCTCGAGGCCGCCAGCGTTCCAGACGCCGAAGCTCTGGCCTGCGGTGCCGTTGAAGTGCACTTTGACCGGATCCGCCGCCATACCCTGGTTGCCGTGACGTTTGACGATCTCGCCCGAGAGACGCGCACCCACCGAGCGGTCGGTGTTGCGAATGTCGTAGCGGAACTCGCCGCCGCTTGAGGTTTCCACTGCCTCCAGCAGATCCTCCACCATCTTGAGGTTGAGCGGCCCTTTGTCGAAGGTGGGGTTGTGCTGCTGGCTGAACAGGCTGGAGCCTGCCGGAGCAACCGGACGGGCCAGAATGCCGGTGAGATCCAGCTTGGCCTGACGGGCGGTGAGGCCGGGCAGGGCCTCCAGCAGATCGGTACGGCCAATCAGGTCGGTCAGCTGGGTGACGCCGAGCTGAGCCATCAGCTCGCGGGTCTCTTCGGCGATGAACTTGAAGTAGTTCATCACCATCTCCGGCAGGCCGGTGAAGTGCTCGCGACGCAGCTTCTCATCCTGAGTGGCAACGCCGGTGGCGCAGTTGTTCAGGTGGCAGATCCGCAGGTATTTGCAACCGAGCGCCACCATGGGGCCGGTGCCAAAACCGAAGCTCTCGGCGCCGAGGATGGCCGCCTTGATGATGTCGAGGCCAGTCTTGAGGCCGCCATCCACCTGCAGCCGCACCTTGTGGCGCAGACCGTTGGCGACCAGCGCCTGTTGGGTTTCAGCCAGACCCAGCTCCCACGGGGAGCCGGCATATTTGACCGAGGTGAGGGGGCTCGCGCCAGTGCCGCCGTCATAACCGGAGATGGTGATGAAGTCGGCATAGGCCTTTGCCACGCCGCAGGCAATGGTGCCAACGCCCGGCTCGGAGACCAGTTTCACCGACACCAGACAGCTCGGGTTGATCTGCTTGATGTCGAAGATGAGCTGGGCCAGATCCTCGATGGAGTAAATGTCGTGGTGCGGCGGCGGCGAGATCAGGGTCACGCCGGGCACGGAATAACGCAGCTGGGCGATCTGGGCAGTCACCTTGTCACCGGGCAGCTGGCCACCTTCGCCGGGCTTGGCACCCTGCGCCACCTTGATCTGCACCACATCGGCGTTCATCAGGTAGTGGGGGGTGACGCCAAAGCGGCCGGAAGCCACCTGCTTGATTCGGGAGTTCTTCTCGGTACCGAAACGCTTGGGATCTTCGCCACCTTCGCCGGAGTTGCTCTGACCGCCGAGGCGGTTCATGGCGACAGCCAGCGACTCGTGGGCCTCTGGGCCGAGGGCACCGATGGACATGGCGGCGGAGTCAAAGCGGGGGAAAAGCTTGTCGGCTGGCTCAACCTGATCCAGTGCGACCGGATTGTCGACCTTCTTCAGGGCCAACAGGTCACGCAGGGTAGAGACCGGGCGTTCGTTGACCAGACGGGCGTACTCCTTGTAATCGGCATAGTTGCCGGAGCGCACCGCGGTTTGCAGGGTCTGCACCACATCCGGGTTGTAGGTGTGGTACTCACCGCCGTGAACGAACTTGAGCAGGCCGCCGTGGGCGAGGGGCTTGCGGGCCAGCCAGGCCTGACGGGCGAGCTTGAGCTGATCCTGCTGGATGTCGGCAAAGTCGGCGCCCTGAATACGGCTCGATACGCCGCGGAAACAGGTCTCGACCACGGCTTTGGCCAGACCCACTGCCTCAAACAGCTGGGAGCAGCGGTAGCTGGCGACCGTGCTGATGCCCATCTTGGACATCACCTTGTAGAGCCCCTTGTTGATGCCGTTGCGGTAGTTGACCATCGCCTGGCGCAGGGGCATGGCGAGCACACCCTCTTCAACCTGTTTGGCCAGGGTTTCGTAGGCGAGATAGGGGTAGATGGCGGTCGCGCCAAAGCCCAGCAGCACCGAGAAGTGGTGCGGGTCGCGTACGCTCGCGGTCTCCACCAGAATGTTGGCGTCACAGCGCAGGTTGTTGTCCACCAGAGTACGCTGCACCGCACCCACCGCCATGGCGGCCGGGATGGGCAGGGTATCGATGCTGATGTCGCGATCCGACAGCACCAGCAGCACGGTACCGCTCCTGGCGGCAGCCTTGGCCTCCTCGCAGATGCGCAGGATGGCGGCCTCCAGCCCCTCTTCGGGCTTGAAGTTGAGGCTGATCACCTTGTGCCGGTAGTACTCCCCCTCCAGTGCCAACAGCTGGTGGAAGTCGGAGTAGAGCAGGATCGGTGACTGGAACAGCACCCGGTGGGCGTGGCCGAAGGTCTCGTTGAAGACGTTCTGCTCGCGACCGATACAGGTGGCGAGAGACATGACGTGGTTTTCCCGCAGCGGATCGATAGGCGGGTTGGTCACCTGCGCAAACATCTGGCGGAAGTAGTCATAAAGGGTGCGAGCGCTGGAAGAGAGCACTGCCATCGGGGTGTCATCCCCCATGGAGCCCACCGCTTCCTGACCATTTTCACCGAGAACCCGGATGATCTGGTCCAGCTCCTCGAAGGAGTAGCCAAACAGCTTCTGATAGGTTTTCAACTGCTCATCGGAGAACTCGCGGCTACCGGTCTGGCTGTCGTCCATCTGCTCGAAGGGGACCAGCCGGCGGCAATGTTTGTCCATCCACTGCTTGTAGGTGTGGCGGCTCTTGAGATCGTCATCGATCTCGAAGCTGGTCCACACCTTGCCGTTGCTGGTATCCACCACGAACAGCTCGCCCGGGCCGACCCGGCCCTTCTCCAGCACTTCGTCCGGGGTGTAGTCCCAGGTGCCAACTTCGGAGGCGAGGGTGATGAACTTGTCCTTGGTGATGACGTAGCGGGCCGGTCGCAAGCCGTTTCTGTCAAGGGCGCAGGTGGCGTAGCGACCGTCGGTCATGACAATACCGGCCGGGCCGTCCCACGGCTCCATGTGCATGGAGTTGAAGTCGTAGAAGGCGCGCAGGTCGTCATCCATGTTCGGGTGTTTTTGCCATGCAGGCGGGATCAACAGACGCATGGCGCGGAACAGGTCCATGCCACCGGCGAGGAAGAGATCAAGCATGTTGTCGAGGCTGGAGGAGTCAGAGCCGGTGGTATTGACGAAGGGGGCCGCTTCCTGCAAATCGGGAATGAGCGGGGTGGCAAACTTGTAGCTGCGTGCCTTGGCCCACTGGCGGTTGCCGGCGATGGTGTTGATCTCGCCGTTGTGGGCCAGATAGCGGAACGGCTGGGCCAGCGGCCAGCGCGGGCTGGTATTGGTGGAGAAGCGCTGGTGGAAGACGCAAATGGCTGCCTGCATACGGATGTCGGCGAGATCCAGATAGAAGCGCGGCAAGTCCACCGGCATGCACAGCCCTTTATAGACGGTGACCAGGTTGGAGAGGCTGACCACATAGAAGTAGTCGTCGTTGACGCGCTTTTCGATGCGGCGACGCACGATATAGAGGCGGCGTTCGAGATCCTTGTCGACCCAGCCGGGCGGGGCGTTGACAAAGACCTGTTCAATGCTGGGCAGGGAGGCTTTGGCGATAGTACCGAGTACGTTGGTATCGACAGGCACCTTGCGCCAGCCGACCAGACTCAGGGTCTCTTTTTCCAGCTCCTCGTCGATGATGTCGCGAGTTGCCTGGGCCAATACGGGGTCAGGGTTGAGAAATAGCATGCCGACCGCATAGTTGCGGCCAAGGTGCCATCCCTTCTCCTCGGCGACAGCTCTGAAGAAGCTGTCCGGTTTTTGCAGCAACAGGCCACAACCGTCGCCGGTCTTGCCATCGGCGGATATCCCGCCGCGGTGCTGCATGCGAGCCAATGCTGACATCGCGAGACGGACAAGCTTGTGGCTGGCTTCCCCTTCCATGTGGGCCAACAGGCCGAAGCCACAGTTATCCCTCTCCAGCTTTGGATCATATAGTGACATTGCATATCTCCCTTGCTCGGCCTTGCATCGCACAGTCATCGTCTGACTGCATAAATTGCGACTGGCTCTTGTGGTTCCGTCTGCCTGACGTGGCGAATCTCCAAACTAATGGGATTTTTCAGCAAGGTCAATTGGACTTCCGGGCTCTTTGCAATGTTACATTCACATAACAAAATATGGATTTGCGGCGATGAATTACGTCTTATCTTGTTTTTGTTCTGATTAAAACATATTTTTTGGATTAATAATCTGCATATGCTCGTTTTGGTGGTTTACTCCATGGGTATCGAGAACTGTAGTAATTTTACCAAATCATGGATGCCAAGGACGAAGGTGATCACATTTCACAATCCTGTCTCTTGCATTTGCCCACAAGCCGTACTCTTAAATTTTTTCATTGTTCAACAATAGTTTATATCCCATTGCGGATATGGTTGCTGGCGCCCCCTCGTGGCAGGCAAGGTCTCAAAAGCATCAATAATCGGCCGGTTTCATATATTTATCCGTAAAATTGTGAATATTTATATGATTTCTGACCCTTTCTTCCCTTGATCCAGCTCAGCGCCGTATTTGCGCAAGCTCGTACAATGGCGCTCCTTTAGCGGAGGTGTCATGCAGTTACACGAACTCGTCAATACATTCGGTCAGGATCTCAAGCAGCGTCATGGCCAGAAGATCCACAAGCTCTCCATTCACGGCGCCTTCACCTGCCCAAACCGGGACGGTACCCTGGGGCGCGGCGGCTGCACCTTCTGCAATGTCTCTTCCTTCGCTGACGAATCGGCCCAGCAGCTATCTGTGGTGCAGCAACTGCTGGCCCGTCGGGATGAGGTGACCCGTGCCAAGCGTTATCTTGCCTACTTTCAGGCCTATACCAGCACTTATGCCGAGGTCGAGTATCTGCAGCGGATGTATGAAGAGGCGCTGTCGGTGAGCGATATGGTGGGACTTTGTGTCGGCACTCGACCTGATTGCGTGCCGGATGCCGTATTGGATCTGCTGGCGGGCTATCAGGCCCGGGGTTACGAGGTTTGGCTGGAGCTCGGGCTGCAAAGCGCCAACGACAAGACCCTGCAACGGATCAACCGGGGCCACGGTTATGCTGCCTATGTGGATGCAGTGACGCGGGCTCATCAGCGCGGTATCAAGGTGTGTGCTCATTTGATCGTCGGTCTGCCGGGCGAGGTGCCGATGGATAGCCTCGATACCCTGCATCGCATCGTGGAAACCGGAGTTGAGGGGATCAAGCTCCATCCGCTTCATGTGGTCGAGGGCAGTACCCTTGGCAAGGCATGGCAGGCGGGTCGGCTTGAGGTATTGACGCTGGAGCAGTATGTGGAAGCCGCTGTCGCCATGATCCAGCACACTCCACCCGAGGTGGTATATCACCGCATTTCGGCCTCAGCTCGTCGTCCGACTCTGCTGGCTCCGGTCTGGTGTGAAAATCGCTGGACGGCCATGAGCGAGATCGCCAAGGCCCTCGCAAGCCAGGGGCCACAAGGGTACGCACTGGGAAGACCCTTTATGCTTTCTGAGCTGTAGTTGAGCGGAGAGTTACTATTTTCCCATAAAACATAGGCTTATATAAAAAGCTTCATAGATTTAGCTATAGTCTTGGTGCGTACGGATTGATATAGTGATGCACCATAATAGATATCGCTATCAATTACGTTCAGCCACATTTAATGATGAGCTAAACGTCAGCAGAGTATTTCACTCGCTCTTTTATCGATAATGAGCCATGCCGCTGTTTAGAACGAACCGGATTAACGACCCCGGATGCGCCGTTCCCCTCCGCGGTATTGCCAGTGGCGGCAGTTGTTCTTGATCTGGATTGGCAAGAACAGGTTCTGGTGGCAGCGGGGTTATCTCGACCTCATTCATGCAGTGACAGGATGCTATGCAAGCAGAAACAAGTCGTATTGATGAGTTATTGGAGTGTCTGGTCTTTCTGACCCGCTTTTACGGCGTGCCCAACAGTCAGGATGCCCTGACGACCGGTTTACCCTTGGTATCGGGGCGTCTGACCACGTCGCTTTTTGGTCGTGCTGCCGAGCGGGGAGGACTCTCTGCCCGTGAAGTCATTCAACCGCTTGATGAGATCTCCCCGCTGCTGCTGCCCTGCGTGCTGCAGATGCGCAATGGCGGCGCCTGCATTTTGCTGGAATGGAATGAAGATCGAAGCCAGGGAAAAGTGATTTTTCCGCAGGCTGGGGATGCGACCCAGTGGGTTGCGGCCGCCCAGCTGGGGGACGAATATATCGGGCGCCTCTTCTATGTGAAGAAACAGTTCAAGTTTGATGAACGTTCGCCCAAGGTGCTGGAAACCCGTGACGGTCACTGGTTCTGGAGTACATTGTTTGAATCCCGCGGAATCTATCGTGATGTATTGATCGCGTCCATTCTGATCAACCTGTTCGCAATAGCCAGCCCGCTCTTCACCATGAACGTCTATGACAAGATTGTACCCAATCTGGCGTTTGACTCGCTCTGGGTGCTGGCAGTCGGTGCCATGGTGGTCTTTACCTTCGACTATGTGATGCGGCAGCTGCGCAGTTACTTCATCGATATCGCCGGCAAAAAGTCGGATGTACTGCTCTCTGCGAAGATTTTTGCCAAGGTGATGGGCATGCGGATGGAGTCTCGTCCTGCCTCAACTGGTGCTTTTGCCAAACATTTGCAGGAGTTTGAGTCGGTACGGGAGTTTTTTACCTCAGCAACAGTTTCAACGCTGATTGATCTCCCCTTCGCCATCTTCTTCCTCTTTATTATCTGGATCTTTGCCGGTGCCATGGTGGTGGTGCCCATTGTTGCCATGCTGATTTTGATCGCTTACAGCTTCTATATTCAGGAGCCGCTCAAGAAGTCGATTGAAGAGGGATCGCGACTGGCTTCCCAGAAAAACGCCAACCTGATCGAAAGTATTTCGGGCCTTGAGACTGTGAAGATCTTTGGTGCCGAAAGCATGTTCCAGCATCGCTGGGAGCAGGCGGTATCTCATATCTCTACCTGGGGCGTACAGACCCGTCGCATCACTAACTCCATGTCGTCACTGGCGAGCTACATCCAGCAGGTGGTGACGGTCGGGTTGGTGATTGTCGGGGTTTACCAGATATCCGAGGGCAATGTGACCATGGGAGGGATGATCGCGGCCGTGATGCTATCCAGCCGTGCCATCGCGCCCATGGTGCAGCTCTCTGTGCTCTCGACCCGCTATAACCAGGCCAAGTCTGCGCTGGATATTCTGGAAAAGATCATGGTAACGCCGGGTGAGCAGGAGGAGGGAAAACAATATATCCATCATCCGGTTATCTCTGGTCGGATTGAGTTCGAGAATGTCTCCTTCAAATATCCGGGGATGGAGACCAGTACCCTGCACAATATCAATTTGCGCATCCAGCCGGGTGAGAAAGTGGCAATTATCGGCCGGATCGGTGCAGGTAAAACTACCCTCGAGAAGCTCTTGATGGGCCTCTATCGTCCGACTGATGGCTCGGTCAGAATCGATGGTTTTGAACTCGATCAGCTGCCACCCTCGGTGATCCGCCGCAATATTGGCTGTGTGCCGCAGGATGTCGTGCTCTTTTTTGGTTCGGTGCGCGATAACATCATGCTGGGTAATCCGCTGGTGGACGATGTGCGGGTATTGCGCGCCGCCAAACGGGCCGGTGTGACCAACTTTACCAACCGGGATCCCAATGGTCTGGATCGGCAGATAGGTGAAGGTGGGCGCCAGCTTTCGGGCGGCCAGCGTCAGGCCATCCTGTTGGCCCGGGCTCTGCTTAATGATCCGCCCATTCTGGTGATGGATGAACCGACCTCTAATATGGACAACCAGTCTGAAATGCTGGTGAAACAGGAGTTGGCCAGACTGGGTCCGGAAACGACCTTGATTCTCATCACCCACAAAACCTCCATGCTTGATGTCGCATCCCGAGTGATAGTGATCGAGCAGGGGCAAATCGTGGCTGATGGCCCGAAAGAGGCGGTGTTGCAACAGCTCAAAGAGGGCAAGGTACGGCTGCAGGAGGTATCCCATGGCTAAGCGGTTGTTAGGCTGGTTCAAGGGATTAAAAAAGCGTCCTTCCGATGAAGTGTTGCCAGCCCCCGAGCATCTTGCCTTTGTCGATGATGGTGCCGCAGCCGTTTTGCTGACGACACCGACCCGGGCGCGCATTCTGCTTTGGTGCTGCTTCTTCTTCTTTATGAGCGCGATTGTGTGGGCCGCCTGGGCGCAGCTGGATGAAGTGACTGTTGGGCAGGGCAAAGTCATCCCTTCTCGCCAGTTGCAAGTTATCCAGAACCTGGAAGGAGGGATCGTCAAGGAGATCTTCGTCAAAGAAGGCGACATCGTCGAAAAAGGCCAACCACTGCTACGTATTGATGACACCCGTTTTCGTTCCGATTTTCGCGAGCGTGAGCAGGAGTTGGTGACTCTTAAAGGGGACATTGCTCGGCTACATGCAGAAATGGCTAGCGTCGAGGTGAAAAACGAGCCGAATCTGGGATGGCGTGAACAGGTTGTGGTGGGCGAAGCGCCCATTGAGTTTCCGGATGGCTATGAAACTGTCTTTGCCGAATATGCCAACCGTGAACGTTCAGTCCAGAAGGATCGTCTCAATAACCTGAAGAACCAGCTCTATATTCTAGGCCAGCAGATTGAGCAGAATGAGCAGGAGTTGATTGAGCTCAACGCCAAGATCCGCACCGTCAATCGCAGCGTGGAACTTGCAAGACAAGAGCTCAATATCAGCCGTCCGTTAGCAAAAGAGGGGATTGTGCCACAGGTTGAGCTGATCAAATTGGAGCGGCAGGTCAACGAAATGCAGGGGGAGCTTGAGAGCAACCATCTGCTTATTCCCAAGCTCAATGCGGTGCTGCGTGAGACCATCTCCAAGCGTAACGATATCGCCCTCAAATTCAGGGCTGATTCGCAGACCGAGTTGAATGAAAAACAAGGCAGACTGGGGCAGTTGTCGGAAGGGCAGGTCGGATTGCGAGATCGGGTTGATCGCACCAGCGTGATTGCCCCGCTTAAGGGGACGATCAAAAAACTCAAGGTCAATACTCTGGGTGGGGTTGTCCAGCCCGGTATGGATTTGATGGAGATCGTTCCGCTGGAAGATACCCTGCTGGTGGAAGCCAAAGTATCTCCGAAAGATATAGCGTTCTTGCGGCCAGGGCTTGATGCCGTGGTCAAGATCACCGCCTACGACTTCACCATCTATGGAGGCTTGCATGGTAAGGTTGAACAGATAAGTGCGGACTCGATCCAGGATGAAGAGGGTAACTCCTTCTATCTGGTTCGGGTGCGTACCGAGAAAAGTTACTTGGGCGATGAGCTTAACGCACTTCCCATCATCCCCGGTATGTTAGCCAGTGCAGATATAATTACTGGTAAAAAAAGTGTCCTAGACTATTTGCTTAAGCCGATATTACGGGCAAAACAGTCGGCACTGAGAGAACGATAAGCCAACAATCTAAAAACAAGACATGACTGGAGATAACATGAAAAAAACGATTGTTGCCATGCTGGTCAGTGGCGTAACTATGTTGCCAGCATTGGTGCAGGCCCAGACTCTGGAAGAGTCGGTGGGGCAGGCACTTGCGACTCATCCCAAGATCAAAGAGGCGTTTGATCTTTATCAGGCTCGTCTTTATCAGCATGATGGCGCCAAAGGGGGTTACTACCCCACCATCGATTTGCGCGGTGGCGTTGGCTACGAGAAGGTCGATAGCCCGACAACTCGAGCTGCTGGCTCCAACTCGACAACGATTGATGACTCAATGACTCGTAAAGAGGCGGGGATCAGTCTGCGTCAGATGTTGTTTGACGGTTTCAATGTCAGTAGCAATGTCTCCAGAACCGAGGCAGAGGCCAATGCCCAGCGTCTGGCGATGATCTCCGAAGCTGAAAATACGGCTCTGCGGGTAGCTGAGGTTTACCTCAATATGCTGCGCCAGCAGGAGATCCTGGAACTCTCCAAACAAAACCTCGAGACCCACGAGCAGATCCGCAGCGATATCCGCAAGCGTACTGACTCCGGCCTTGGTTCAACTGCTGACCAGACCCAGATCGATGGCCGTGTGGCTCGAGCCTATTCCAACCAGGCTGCGGCAGAAAACAACTATCGTGATGCTGAAAGTGAATTTATTCGTGTCGTCAATGAGGTGCCAAAAGATCTGGTTCAACCGACACCGAATACAGAGCTGCTTCCGCCGTCACTCGAGAGTGCTTTGAAGACAGCCACCGAGGTTCACCCCACTTTGCTCTCCTCTTTGCAAGATATTGAAGCCGCCAAGTACCAGCATGAAGGTGCCAAGTCCGGTTTCTATCCTGATGTGACTTTTGAGGTCGATCAGAACTGGAACGAGGATATCAATGCTGTTAAAGGCCGTAACGACGATCTGACTGCCATGGTGCGGATGCGCTACAACCTGTTCCGTGGTGGTTCCGATGTGGCACAAAGCAATGCGACATCTGCGCTGTACTCTCAGGCAAAAGACATTCATATGAATGCTTTCCGTCAAGTTGAAGAGGGAACTCGTCTTGCGTGGAACGCCAAAGAGTCACTGGCCAAACAGAAAACCTTCTTGAAAGAGCACGTGGATGCCAGCTATGACACTGTTCAGGCATACAAGAAGCAATTTGGTTTGGGACAGCGAACCTTGCTGGACGTATTGAACACCGAGAACGAACTGTTTGAAGCGCGCCGCAGCTATATCACAGCAGAGTACGACTCATTGCTGGCCGACTATCGCATTTTGAATGCGACGGGTAGCCTGCTTAATGCGTTCAACTTCAAACAGCCTACCGAGTGGCAGGCCAAGCAGTAAGTTGGTATTCAGTTGCCCTTTCTTGGTTAGGGTAACTGCAGGCAGGATGGCGATACCTATAATGCCATCCTGTCTGGCTCAAACCGGGTGATTTGTGCAGGAGTGTTTCACCAACGATGCGGCAGGAAAATGATGTGACTTTCTGGTTGTCATCTGTTGGTATTTCTCATGCCCGGTTTGGCGCTAGTCGCAGCTTGATGCGAATGGTGCGTGCTGCTCTGTGGCTATTCCTACTCCCTCTCTCTTTATTGCTCTCAGCCAGCCAACCGTTGACTCAGGAAGATATGCAGTTGATCAAGCGAGCTGAGCAGACCTACGGCATTCGGGCAGGGAAGAGAGTCACCACTTGGCGCACACTGGTGCAGCAAAACAAGGATGCTGGATTAAGTGAACGCCAGAAGCTGGAAAAGGTGAATCAGTTCTTTAATCAGATGCGTTTTATTGACGATATAAAGTTGTGGCGTAAAAAAGATTATTGGGCGACCCCATTGGAGTTTTTGGGGGCTTCCGGTGGTGATTGCGAAGATTTCAGTATTGCCAAGTATTCCACCTTGCTTGAACTCGGTATTCCTGATGAGAAAATGCGCATGGTATACGTCAAGGCACTCGACTATAACCAGTTTCATATGGTCGTAGCCTATTATGAAACACCATCGTCAGTTCCGGTTATATTGGACAATTTAATAGGCTCAATTCGTCCTGCTACCCAGCGGCATGACCTTGTGCCTGTTTTCAGTTTTAACGGTAGTCACTTGTGGTTGATGAAAGCGCGAGGCCAAGGGGAACTGGCTGGTGATTCATCCCGCTTGGGGTTATGGAATGATTTACGCAATCGCATGACATCAGGGCGATTGGCTCGGCCTGTGGTGAATTTGGATGATTAACCTATGACGCTCTACAGACAGTTATTGGCCACCATGTTGCTGTTGTTTGGATTGTTGTTTGCAGCCACCTATTGGGTGCAATTCAATTCGACACGCTCCTATCTTGCACAGCAGCAGGAAACTACGGTGATAAACACCGCGACGTCACTGGGGCTGGCTCTGACTCCCTATCTGGAAAACGGAGACAAAGTCGGTGCCGAGTCGGTGATCAAGGCGATATTTGACGGTGGTTATTATCGTATTGTGCGGCTTGATCTGCTTGCCTCGAAAGATGTGATTGAAGAGGAGAACAGTAGCCGTATTCAGGGTGTACCTGACTGGTTTATTAAATTGGGGTTGTTTCCTGAAGTCTCCAACGAGTCGATTCTGACATCTGGTTGGCTACAGCTCGGCAAATTGAAGGTGGTCGGTCATCCGGGCCAAGCTTATCACGAGCTGTGGGTGGGCATGAGCGAATTGGCAACCTGGTTTGTGATTGGCTTTTTGATTACCACTATTTTGTTGATGCGAGCGCTGAACTTCCTCTTAAAGCCGCTCAAACAGATTTGTGACCAAGCCGTCGAGATTGAGTTGCACCATTTTGGTCATACCATCCCCGAACCTCGGACTCATGAGCTGAAGCAAGTTGTTCAGGCCATCAATATTCTCTCCGGCAAGCTGGCTGTGCAGTTCAAAGAACAGGCTGAAGAGGCAGAAAAACTGCGTGAGCGCGTCTATGTCGATGCAGTGTCCGGTTTGGGTAATCGAGCCTATTTTGTTGGCCAAGTAAATGCCTGGATTGCTGAAGCTGGTCAAGGCGGGGTTATGCTGGTTGCGGTGGATATGCTGGAAGATATCTACCGTGATGAAGGTTTCGCGGCTCGTGACAATATGGTCAAGTCCATCGCCCAGGTGTTGCGCGAGCAGCTTAAGGGATGGGATGGTGCCGCTGTTGCACGCATTTCGGCAACCGAGTATGCACTGTTATGCCCGACTGATGATTTTGAGCAGCTCAAAGAGCTGGCAGAGATTATTAACTCCCGTATTGCAGACCTGGTGGTTAATCCGATGGAGGAGGGCAACCCGCTCTCTGTTATCGGTATTGCGGGCCGTGATGGTAACGATGATCTCTCAGCTCTATTGACCAAGGCAGATAATGCACTTGGTAAAGCCCGTAATGAACGTCGTGGGGCTGTTGTTATTGAAGGTGGAGATAGCCAGGGCATGATGGGACGTCTGGCATGGCGCGACTTGGTACAAGATGCGATTAACCGTCATCTATGGCGCTTCAAGGCACAACCCGCCTGCCGCTTTGATAATGGTTCGCGCATGCATGCCGAGTTGTTTGCCTCTATTTCGCGCGATGGAACGGATTACTTTGCAGGACAATTCTTACCTGCTATTGAACAGTTCAAACTGGGGAGTGAATTTGACCAGGCTATCTTGGAGTCGAGTACCGGCTTGTTGCAACAAGATGCCGAGTTGACGCTGGCTATCAATATTACCGCTGGTTCACTTTGCTCTGATGATTTCCTGGTGTGGTTGCCAGAATTCCTCTCGGAGCATGTGAGTCTGCAGGGGCGTCTGCTGTTTGAAATTCCCGAGGCGGCGATTGTGAAACATCGGGAGCAAGTGACAGCACTGGTTCAGGTATTGCGTCAGCTTGGTTTCGAATGGGGTGTTGATCACTATGGTCGCCACTTCCAGTCTCTCGGTTATCTGGAAGAGTTGGCCCCTGCTTATGTGAAGGTGGATCATGGCTATACCAGCCAGGTGATGGAGCCGGGGGCCGATACCTCCTTCCTTGCCGCTGTTTGTCGTGCAGCCCACAATGCCGGTGTTCTGACCATTGCCACTCGGGTGGAAGACCAGCAGCAAGTGGAGCTACTCTCCAAATTGCATATCGATGGATACCAGGGATTTGTTCACCCGGCCTTTCCCCTATCCTGAAACGATGTTTTCTGAATCAAAGCGGCCTTCAGGGCCGCTTTTTATATTGTTCATAAAATCAATTTGTCATTAGTGAATGAAAAAGTGAATAAGGTCTCAATGGGGTCTTTTTTAATGTGTTGATATTAAAGGAAAAAACAGCTTCGTTCGATTTGGTTCATTATTGAACATCCCTGTTCCGCCAATATATATATTTTTTGCAACGGTTAGAGTTGGCAAGTGCTTCTAAGGTGTATCCAGCGAGATCCGCCACCTTGGAGCAATGGATATGCGTACTCAAGTCATCGATAAAACCGTCGTTGTATCGGGTGTTGAAGGCAACGTAGAGATAGTGCTGGCTGATGGAACACAGCGCCCTTTGCAAAAAGGCGAAATTTTACAACCCGGTGCCAAATTGGTCATCGCCGATGATGCCAAGTTGGCCCTTTCGCCCTACGATGATTCCCCTGCAAAGAACCAGCCAACCGGTGCCGATGAGGCTCAACCCGATCAGCCGCAGGGTGGTACAAATGCCAGTGGTGATGGAGCGCCTTCCGATATAGCGGCTTTGCAAAAATCAATCTTGCAGGGTGTTGACCCGACTCAAAACTTTGAAGCGTCAGCCGCAGGTGGTGCACCTGCAGCCGGTGGTGGCGGTGGTGGGATTGGTGGGGTCGCTGGAACGAGTGGTAATGGTGGTTTTGTCACTATCGACCGTGTCGGAGATGCCACAATAGCTGCTGCCGGTTTTGATACAACCTACGATACGACACCTGTGCTTGATCAAGCTCAGGCTGCAGACCCGCTGTTGGTTAATGTACTGGCAGATCTGGATGAAACAGTGACTACCCAGGAGGATTCGCCTATCAGCGGTAATCTTCTGGATAACAGTACCAACCCTGACGGGCCGGCTACCGCCACGATCGTCTCTTATGACTGGGGGATCAATATCGGAGTTCCAGCTGGTGTTGCTGCAACAATTACCGGTGTTGGAACCCTGATCATCAATGCAGATGGCAGTTACACATTTACACCGGCAACCAACTACGACGGGGCGGTACCTGCTGTCACTTATCAAGTAACCGATGGGCAGGACACCGTATCGTCAACTCTTGTTATTACTATTACTCCGGTCGATGAAGGGGTAAACCTGCAAGGGTTGGCAGTTGAAGGTGGGGAAGTGCTGGTGAGTGATGCCAATCTGGCAGATGGCTCTGCACCAGATGCTGCTAAATTGACTCAAAGCGGCACATTTACCTTCAATGCTCCTGATGGGGTTCAGCTACTGAGTGTGGGGGGACTTCAGCTGATCAGTAATGGCGCAGTCGTGACCTTGCCGCAGTCGGTTGATACCCCTTTGGGTAACACTCTGCAAATTACGGCCATTACCTACGATCCGGTTACGGGGAATGGCTCAGTGACCTACAGCTATACCCTTCTTGATAACGAAGCTCATCAACAACCGGCCAACGACATTCAGTTGGGTGAAAACCTCCTAGTGACACTGACGGATGATGATGGAGATACGACCAGCGCCACTCTGGATATTGCAGTGCTGGATGATGTTCCAAGCCAGAGTGTGGGCGTGGCGGAAGAGGCTGACTTTGGCGGCTTGTCGGTGAGCCTGGACGAGACTGTTGGCAAGGAAGACACCTACAACAGTAGCGATGTGGATGATGGTTACGTCAGTGACGATGTGAGCGGGGCACTGGCACAGGCAACCACGGCGATCGCTGGCGGTCTGTTGTCGCTCTTTACCAGCAGTGGCAGCTATGGTGCTGATGGTGCTGGCAGTACGACAGGTAGCTTCAGTTTTGTGGGCGTGGGCAGCGAGGGTGTTGAAACCAACCTGTCGGCGACCGATGGCGGTGCGATTACCCTCAATGCCGTGAGCGCGACCGAGCTGCAAGGGGTGGACGGTGACGGTGATGTGGTGTTCAGCATCAAGATAGTGGAGGTGGATGGCGTTGCGCAGCTGCAGACCACCCAGTTTGAGGCTCTGTCTCACGGTAACACCGGCCTGTTTGATGAATCGCTGTCACTGTTGCTGAGCGGCCAGAACACTCTGGGTTTGCAATACAGCGTAACCCGAGTGGATGGCGATGGAGATAGCGTCACAGACAGCGCCACCATCAGCTTGGTAGATGGCGAGCGTTCGGTATTCAGCTTTGATGATGACGGCCCGCGTGCCGGGCTGGCAGAAGAAGCCCCGCGTCTGGGGGCAACCGTGGATGAAAGCCTGGTCAGTCTGGGCGGCGTTGGCGGTGACGGGGTGGCCAGTGCCAGCCTGAGTGCGGCCGACGTGCAGGCCCAGTTCAACCCGGCCTTTGGGGCCGACGGGGCGGGCAGCATCGGCTACAGCCTGGCGCTGAGCGGCAGCGATGTGGCGAGCGGCCTGTATGCGGTCGACCCGCTGGCCGCGAACGGGCAGGGTGCGGCCATCGTGCTCAATCAGGTGGGTAACGTCATCACCGGCAGTGTCGGCACCGTGAGCTACTTCACCCTGACCATCAACCCGACCACCGGGGAAGTGACGTTGGCTCTGCTGGACAACGTCTGGCATGGCGACACCACCAATGCGGATGACAGCGTGGCGCTGAGTGTGGGCAAGGGCGTGCTGACGTTGGTGCAGACTGTGACCGACGCCGATGGCGACCGTGCCAGTGCATCTGTAGACCTGGGTGCCAACGGTGTGTTCCGCTTCGAGGATGACGGCCCGCGTGCCGGGCTGGCGGTGGAAGCCCCGCGTCTGGGGGCAACCGTGGATGAAAGCCTGGTCAGTCTGGGCGGCGTTGGCGGTGACGGGGTGGCCAGTGCCAGCCTGAGTGCGGCCGACGTGCAGGCCCAGTTCAACCCGGCCTTTGGGGCCGACGGGGCGGGCAGCATCGGCTACAGCCTGGCGCTGAGCGGCAGCGATGTGGCGAGCGGCCTGTATGCGGTCGACCCGCTGGCCGCGAACGGGCAGGGTGCGGCCATCGTGCTCAATCAGGTGGGTAACGTCATCACCGGCAGTGTCGGCACCGTGAGCTACTTCACCCTGACCATCAACCCGACCACCGGGGAAGTGACGTTGGCTCTGCTGGACAACGTCTGGCATGGCGACACCACCAATGCGGATGACAGCGTGGCGCTGAGTGTGGGCAAGGGCGTGCTGACGTTGGTGCAGACTGTGACCGACGCCGATGGCGACCGTGCCAGTGCATCTGTAGACCTGGGTGCCAACGGTGTGTTCCGCTTCGAGGATGATGGCCCCAAAGCAAGCAATGTTCAGGCTGCTTTGGTTCTTGATGATGAAGGACTTGTCGGCGGGATCAATGGTGGCTCTGGTGATGTTGCAGGGGCCAATACCAGCGTCACGGGCAATCTGGTTTATCAGGCTGGGGCTGATGGCCTCAAATCGCTTGAACTCTCCGGGCCTACTGCGTTGGGAAGTGAAAGTGTGACCTCAGCGTGGGATGCCCAAAGTGGAACCTTGTCTATCAGTTCCACTCGCGGTCTCTTGATGACGGTCACCATTACCGACCCGAGCACTGGTGCCTACTCGGTGAAACTTCTGCAGCCCTTGATGCACACCGGGGTCGATACCGAAGACAATCTCACCCTCAATGTGGGCTACAAGGTGACAGATGGCGATGGGGACAGTGCCAGTGGCGTACTTGCCGTCACCATTAACGATGATACACCGACAATCCAGGTGGGTGAGCTGTCCCTGACTTCCTCAGTCACCTTCCTGGGTAGCAACGCCGGTTATTCAAATAGCTATGGCTACTACGTCAAAGGTGATGATGGCACTCCATTGTCCGGCAAAGTCATCTGGGCAAATGTGCACAGTCAGAGTGTGGGAAGCCAGACAGATATCAGTTCGCTGGATCCTGCTCATACCGGGTTCTTTGTTATCCCCAATGGAGGAGCCAATCCCGGTCTTGTAGATGGTGCCGCGGTCACTTTCCAGTTTATTAATGGCAAGTGGCAGGCATTCGTTGGCAGCACTGCGTTGAGTGGGGCCGATGGTGCCAACATCGTGTTCAGCGATGCGAGCCTCAACCCTGGCGGTTCACATTTGCAGGATACCGGTAGCGCAGGCAACCAGAACTGGGAGGATATGACCCTCAACTCGGATTACGACTACAACGATGTCAGCACCACTGTTACTTGGGGCGGTGCTGTGCAGTTGCAGGTCGATGAGTCCAACCTCAATCATGATGCAACAGCTGACTTTAGTGGTGTGTTCAACGTACAGCCGGGGGCTGATGGTCTGGGATCCCAGAGCTACAGCCTGAATGTACAAAATGCCAACTCTGGTCTGATTGATACCGCCACTGGTGAGCAAGTTCAGCTGAGAATGAATGGCTTGATCCTCGAAGGTCGCACGGCCACAACTGGCCAGCTGGTATTTAGCCTCACGGTCGACAGTAGCGGCAAGGTGACCCTTGATCAGCTGCGGGCTGTAGTTCACCCAACCTCTGATCCCGATGAAGCCACCTTTTTGGGCTCTGGCCACGTTAATTTGACTTTGACCGTCACCGATAAGGATGGAGATCACGCAAGCGGGGTTCTGGATATCGGTAAGGTCATCAGCTTCAAAGACGATGGTCCGAGCTCGTCGGCCAAGGCGGCAGCCAGTGCTGGCGCAACCCTAGATGAAACTGGCGGGTTTGATGCAGTCGACATCAGCAGCAGCGCCATTAGCGGTCTGTTTAATGCCCCGTTGTATGGCACTGACGGGGCAGGCAGCGTGCAGTACAGCCTGAGTGCTACTGCGGGAGCCCGCACCGGCCTGTGGCTGGCGGGTCAAAGTGGCAGCGCCAGCGAAATCAAACTGGTGGCCGTGGCCAACGGTTATGAAGGATGGACCGGCGGTAACACCAGTGGCACCAAGGCCTTCAGCGTGCTGATAGACAGCAGCGGCAAGGTGACGGTGACCCAGTATGCGGCGCTGGAGCACGGTGTGGATGGCAGCAGTGCGAGCGACCATGACGACAGCGTGTCGCTGGCGTCAGCGGCGGCCATCAAGGTGGTACAGACTGTCACTGACCGTGATGGCGACAGCACCACGGCGACCAGTGCGAACGGGCTGAATATCGCCTTCAAGGACGATGGTCCGATTGCTGTGGCTGATACCATTACCAGTGGCACTAATGGCACAGTCAACCTGGTGTTGGTTATCGATAGCTCAGGCAGTATTGGTAATACCAATATGCAGGTTATCAAGGATGCTGTAACGAATCTGATGAACAGCTATGGCAACTCACTGGTCAAAGTGATGCTGGTTGATTTTGATAGTTCGGCAACAGTCAAGAGTGTCGGCAGTCAGGTATGGCTGACCAAGGATCAGGTAACTGGTCAGCTGACTAGCATCTCTTCTGGCGGTTCCACGGACTACGATGATGCGTTGCAAGCGGTTAGGGACAATTATGGGACACCGCCTTCCGCTGATAACACCTTTGTATTTTTCATTTCGGATGGAGTGCCCAGTTCGGCTGATGAGGCAATTAACGCCACAGAGCGCAATGACTGGACGAACTTCCTGACACAAAAAGGCATTGATGGTGCATATGCCGTGGGGATTGGCTCAACCAGCGTACTCGATGCCGACCTGCAAAGTGTCGCGTGGTCACCGAGTGGTGCTCACAACAACAATGTGGTGGTGATCAATACAGCGGGTCAGCTGTCCGGAACACTGACCAACCTGACACAGGTAATTGATGGCAATGTAACAACCAATGACAGTACAGGTGCCGACGGTTTTGGTACGCCCAAGCTGGTGTCTGTGGAGTACAACGGAACAACCTACACCTTCAATAACAGCAATACCTCTTTCACTATTGCATTGGGTACCAACAAGGGCTCCCTCTACATTGAAAATGATGGTGACTATCGATTCACCCCGCCATCAGGGGGGGCAGAGGGGGCGCCTGTCGAAGTCACTTACAAGATTAAAGATGGCGATGGAGATACCAGCAGTGCCAAGTTAACCATTATCAATCCGGTCTTGGTGGTTGGTAGCAATGCCAATGACACAGGTTCCGGGGTCAGCACTGCCATTGACGATCACGTTCGTCCCAACCCTCTTCTTGCTCCGGATGTGGATGGCGCAATATTGGGTGGCGTCGGGGCTGATGTGTTGATCGGTGATGTCGGCGGGGTGACTTCGGGTAGTTACAACCTGACATTTATGGTCGATATGTCAGGGAGTATCAGCAACTCGGAATTCCAGTTGATGAAAGATGCCATCAACAACTTGCTGGCCAAGTTCAGTGGCATTGCGCAACTGCAAGTCGAGATTGGTACGTTTGCAGATAGCAGCAAATATGTTGGTACCTACACCTCTGTTTCTGCTGCTCAGCAGGCTGTCAGCAATCTAGTGCAGTCGGGTGGAGGCACTAATTACGAAGCAGCCTTGAAACAACTCAATACAATGATGACCGGGGATCCAGCCGCGAATCATAAATATGTCTACTTCCTCACAGATGGGGAGCCGACTGCAGGGAACTGGACCAATTCTGCGCAGATTGCGACCGGTATAGCGACCCTGAGCGCACTGTCTGCCTCGGATGTGGTGATTAATGCGGTCGGGATTGGGGTGCCATCCGGTGCATCATTTGGCAATAACCTCAATGCGATCGACAACACTGCAGACAACTACCTCGCCGTAGACAGCTTTGATGACCTGTCTAGTGGCTTGGGATCGCTGTTTACCGCTGTTAGTGTCGGCTCTGACCTGTTGCAGGGCGGTGCAGGCAACGACGTGATTTTTGGTGACAGTATTCATGCAGACAATACGGATGGCGGCTGGTTCGAGTTTGTAGCAGACAATCCAGGCAAGAGTGGTGGGCAATTGCTCAACGAACTTTACAGCCAGCATGCAGAGTATGGTAAGGAAGGTGCGGTTGGTGGTGATGACACCCTTGAAGGTGGCGATGGGAATGATGTGCTTTATGGACAAAAAGGCAATGACATCCTGATTGGCGGTGACGGTATCGACATTCTGGTTGGCGGGACCGGGTCTGACACCCTCACAGGCGGTGCCGGCAAGGACACCTTCAAGTGGGGCGCTGGAGATGTGGGTGGCACCGATGTGATCAAGGACTTCACCACCGGAACTGGCGGCGATGTGCTGGATATCAGTGAGTTGCTTAGCGGCGAACATGCCAACAAGACTTCGCTCGATGCTTATCTCACCTTCACCACAGGTCCGGGCACTGGCAAGTCAACACTCACCATCGATCTGGATGGCTCGGGTAGCGGCAGTACGACCCACGTTATCCAGTTTGACAACATCGACCTGACACTGGGAGGAACACGCAATGACCAGACCATCATTGAAGACCTGTTGAATCAGGGCAATCTGAAGGTTGATCCGTAATCTTGTCTCGGGGCCGGGCTTGCCTGGCCCCTGTTTTTTCCCCTGAGGGATGGATAAGATAGCAGCAGCAGAGGAGAGGGGCGTCATGCAGTCATTCAACTGGGTCGACATTGATGGTATCCGTTATAGCTGGGATGGGCAGGGAACCATTACCTGCGCAGGCCAGTTTGGCTATCAGGCATCGATCGCGGGGGATCAGCTGGATGGCGTGGAGATCGAGAACGACGCCGGTGATGTAGCTGGCTCGCTCAGTGTCGATTTTGCCGCGGCATCGATCACCTATACCCCGGCAATGGATGCTGAAGAGTCTCATGGTGTCATTCTGGTAGGGCATGATCTGGGCCAGCAGGAGTACTCGCTGGCCAGTCTCTACTCCCCGCAGCTGCAGGATCTGCTGGGGCACTCCGAGACTATTCCCTGGTCTGTGGCAATGGAGGAGAGTGTACCGACAGAGGTTCACTCCCAGCCACAAGGACATATTCTGTCGTGGGATTCGTTTCACTTTGATGACGAGGTGCTGGTCGTGCAGGTCAGCAACACGCCAGTATCTGCAGGGGGAGAGCATGAGTCTGCCCCGGTTGTCACCATCAGCCTTGATTTGACCAATCAGGTGCTGGATCAGATCCCGCCACTGCACGATATATGAATCTCACTTTGCTGCGGGCATAATGGCCTCAATCTTGTTGATTGAGGCTTTTTTCTATGTGGCGTCCCCTTCTTACCCTGTCGGCTCTGGTTGTCAGTGCCCCCCTGTTTGCCCTTGAAGTGCCGCAAGCGCCCCATCTGGTGGTGAGTGGTTACGCTGAGCAGAAGGTGGAGCCGGATATGCTGACGCTCAATGTGTCGGTTACCGCGCTGGAAAAGCAGGGGCTCAAGGCCAAGCAGCTGGTCGATACCAAGGTTGCCGCGTTTTTTGGTCAGCTTGAAGGGCTGGGCATCAAGCGCTCCGATGTGGAGGCGGGCAATCTGGTGGTCTCTCCCGAATATCAATATGCCGAGAACAAGAAACCCGAGCTGCTCGGGTACCGTGCCCAGCGTCAGCTGGCGGTCAAGCTTTACCAGCTCGACAAGCTGAGCCAGCTGATGGATACGGCACTCAAAGCCGGGCTCGAGTCAGTATCGCAAATCGAATATGGCCTGAAATCGCCGCAAACCGTCAAGGAGCAGGCGAGACTGGGAGCGGTGGAAGATGCCAAGAGCAAGGCCGAGTCGCTGGCCAAGGCGTTTGGTATGAAGCTGGGCAAGGTGTATAGCGTGGAGTATCGCAACGCATCTCCGATACCGGTCTATAGCCAAAACCTCAGGGTAAAGACGATGATGGCCGCGCCTGCAGCGGATATGGCTGCCAACAGCTATCAACAGCAGCAGATCACGGTGACTGACAATATCGACGCCGTTTTCCTGCTCGAATGATGCTGATGGCGTGATTGATGAAAACCCGCACCTGTTGCGAGTTTTTTTATGAGGCAACAGATACAAAAAAGCCGACACGCAGGGTGTCGGCTTGTGCATTTGGCGGGGCTATCAGGCGGTGACTGCGTCAGCCTTGCTCGCCTGCGGGGCCGGATTGCGAATGAGGTAATCAAACGCTCCCAGCGCGGCGGTCGCCCCAGCGCCCATGGAGATGATGATCTGCTTGAACGGCACCGTGGTGGCGTCCCCTGCGGCGTAGACGCCGGGCAGGGAGGTAGCGCCCCTGGTGTCGATCTCGATCTCGCCAAAGCGGGTCAGGGCCACGTCGCTCCCCTTGAGGAACTCGGTGTTCGGCACCAGACCGATCTGGACGAAGATACCCGCCACCGCCAAGTGTTTGATCTCGCCGGTGGTGCGATCTTCGTAATCCATGCCCACCACCTTGCTGCCGTCACCGATCACTTCGGTGGTGCGAGCACTCATGATGATGTCGATGTTGGCCATGGAGCGGGCCTTCTTCTGCAATACCTCGTCGGCACGCAGAGTGTCGGCAAACTCCACCACGGTAACGTGTTCGACAATGCCAGCCAGATCGATGGCGGCCTCGATACCAGAGTTACCACCCCCGATCACCGCAACCCGCTTGCCCTTGAAGAAGGGGCCGTCACAGTGCGGGCAGTAGGCCACACCCTTGGTGCGGTACTCAAGCTCGCCCGGCACGTTCAGGTCGCGCCAGCGGGCACCGGTCGCCAGGATCACGGCGCGGCTTTTCAAGGTGGCGCCAGAGGCGAGATCCACATTGACGTAGCCATCACGGCTGATGGCGGCGGCACGCTGCTCGGTGATTACTTCCACGCCGTACTGCTTGACGTGCTGCTCCAGGCTGGCGGCCAGCTTGGGGCCTTCGGTGTAGGGCACGGAGATGAAGTTCTCGATGCCGACAGTGTCCATCACCTGGCCACCGAAACGCTCGGCGACGATGGCGGTGCGAATGCCCTTGCGAGCGGCATAGATGGCGGCGGCGGCGCCAGCCGGGCCACCACCGACGACCAGCACGTCGTAAGGTGCTTTTTCGCTCAGCTCCTCAGCTTTGCGCTCGGCGGCGCCGGTGTCGAGCTTGGCGACGATCTCTTCGAGCGAAATGCGGCCCTGGCTGAACGGCTGACCGTTCAGGTAGACGTTCGGTACCGCCATGAGCTGACGCTCGTTGACCTCGTCCTGAAACAGGGCGCCATCGATCATGGTGTGGGTGATGCCGGGGTTGAGGGTCGCCATCAGGTTCAGCGCCTGTACCACGTCCGGGCAGTTGTGGCAGGAGAGCGAAATATAGGTCTCGAAGTGGAACTCGCCCTTCAGATTGCGGATCTGCTCCTGCACGGCCGCATCGGCCTTGGAGGGGTGACCGCCGCTTTGCAGCAGGGCAAGCACCAGCGAGGTAAATTCATGACCCATGGGGATGCCGGCAAAATGAACGCGCGGGGCCTGGCCCTGCGGCGCGACGCTCATGGAAGGCTTGCGGGCATTGGTGCCATCGGTCAGGGAAATCTTGGGGGACATCCCGGCGATCTCGCTGGCCAGAGCCAGCAGTTCGGCGGATTTGTCGCTGTCATTGCCGGACACGCTGATCTCGATGGGATTGACGATGTACTGCAAGTAACCGTTGAGTTGTTGTTTGAGGTTGGTATCTAACATGGTCGAATTCCTTCTTGTGATTGCGGGTCGGCGTTTTGTCAGGCCAGAAAGCAGACCGGCGCCTTTTCTGAGGTCCGTAAACAAAACCGGCCCTTGAACGGGCCGGTCTTCAGAGCGGGGAGGCTTAGATTTTGCCTACCAGATCCAGGGACGGGGCCAGGGTGGCGTCGCCTTCTTTCCACTTGGCCGGGCACACTTCACCCGGGTGAGCGGCAACGTACTGGGCAGCCTTAACCTTGCGCAGCAGCTCCAGTGCGTCACGGCCGATGCCGCCAGCGTTGATCTCGACGATCTGGATGATGCCCTGCGGGTCGATGACGAAGGTACCGCGGTCAGCCAGACCGGCTTCTTCGATCATCACGCCGAAGTTGCGAGTGATGGTGCCGGTGGGGTCGCCAATCATCGGGTACTGGATCTTCTGGATGGTGTCAGAAGTGTCGTGCCAGGCCTTGTGGGTGAAGTGGGTGTCGGTGGAGACAGCGTAGATCTCGACGCCCAGCTTCTGGAATTCGGCGTAGTTGTCGGCCAGGTCGCCCAGCTCGGTCGGGCAGACGAAGGTGAAGTCAGCCGGGTAGAAGAACACCACGGACCACTTGCCTTTCAGGTCAGCGTCAGACACCTGAACGAATTTGCCATTGTGGTAGGCGGTAGCGTTGAACGGCTTGATTTCAGTGTTGATGTAGGTAGACATGGATTTGCTCCTTGGTGATGTACATATGCCTGTCCGGGTTTGCAGAGTCGTGCCGGACGAGGCGTTTAACTTTCGATGGAGTCATCATAGGAGGATGTTTTAATCGATTAAAGCTACAAAATTGAATCGCTTTAATCGGTATATTGGATTTATACGCGGTGGCCTATCGTCGGTGCCGCTGGTAGCCACAGTCGGGCATCCCCCTCGCAAGGCCGCTTGTTGCCTTCAAGGAGGGGGTTGCGGACCAAATCGGTCGCTATAAATCAAATTTATGGGTTTGGCGAGAATGACCCGATTTTAATTTATACCTCCCCTATGCCTGGCAAAAAGAGGTAGTGGGGGCTTGCCGAAAGAAGATGAGGATATCGCCCGATCTGGGGGATCGAGTGGTCATATGGATCGGGAGCAAAGAAGAGCGGCACAAGCAGCAAGAGGGGAGGCGGGGGAGAGAAAGCAGAAGCCGACTCGAGCTGGTGCAAGCGGGCTGCGCGTTTTGCGCAGATAAAAAAAATCCCGGCGCTATCGCAACGATAAAGCCGGGTCATCAAACAAGGAATGGCTATATAAACAAATGCTTTACAGCAAAGACTAACTACGGGGTGTGCAAACTTGCAGACATATGAGAGGAAGAGGATGGGTGCACACTCCTTCATCTCCCCCTCGGCAACTATTGCATGAGGGGATAATAGTGTGATGAAGATCACATGGCAAGCAATTGGTGTAATTTTTCAATCAAAATGAAACACTTTCACCTTTATTGCTCTTTTTTACTGCTGAAAACGCTTTTTCTGTAATTAAATTACAGGTTGTTGTGTCAAAAATCGGTTGGGGGCTCCTGCTCCTCCATCAACTCCAGCAGGTTGATGGCCACCGAGATGAAGTCCGACTCGGTGACGATGCCGATAAGCTTGCGTCCCTTGAGCACCGGCAGACAGCCATACCGGTGGCGCTGCAGATAGAGCGCTGCCTCCTTGATGCCGGCATGGGGATCCACGCTCGCAACCTGGCGGGTCATGATCTCGTCAAGGTGGACGCTGTCGGTAAATTCCGCCTCCCGCTCCGGGCTTATCAGCAGCAGCTTGGATTCGCGGGTGGCCAGGATATCGGTGAGGGTGACCAGCCCCTGCAGATGGTGGTGTTCGTCAACGATGGGAATGTGGCGGATCCGCTCCTGCTGCATCAGATCCATCGCCTGTTTGACACTGTTCTCCGGCCCCAGGGTAAAGGGATGTTCCGTCATGATTTCGGATATGGTCATCATGGTAGGCCTCCTGATTGCATTGGTTTTTCTTCTCCGCCTGTCTCCACCCTAGCCCAGCCATGGGTGGCAAAACATGATCAGGGTCAATACAAAACATTAAAGAGTCATTAACCGGTTGGTGGTCACAAAATTGCCCGCTACCCCTTGTCTCTCTTGGGTTTTTGGTCTTTTGGGTTGCCTTGGAAGATGGGGATAACTAGACTAGCCGCCGATTCCCCCCGAGGTGAAAGATGCAAGTATCCGATTTTCATTTTGATCTGCCAGACGAGCTGATTGCCCGCTATCCGATGGCGGAGCGTACCGCCAGCCGTTTGTTGCAGCTCGACGGTCAAACCGGCGCCCTGCGCCACGGTCAATTTGTCGATGTGCTGGACCAGCTCAACCCGGGCGACCTGCTGGTATTCAACAACACCCGTGTCATTCCTGCCCGCATGTTTGGCCAGAAGGCCAGCGGCGGCAAGCTGGAGGTGCTGGTCGAGCGCATTCTGGACGAGCACAGCGTGCTGGCTCATGTGCGGGCCTCCAAGGCGCCCAAGCCGGGCACCCGGATGATCATGGATGGTGGCGTGGAAGCTGAAATGCGCGCCCGCCACGATGCCCTGTTCGAGATCCATTTCCTCGACGCCCGCCCGGTGCTGGAGATCCTGGAGGCCATCGGCCACATGCCGCTGCCCCCCTATATCGACCGTCCCGACGAGGATGCCGACAAGGAGCGCTACCAGACGGTCTACAACCAGAAGCCGGGCGCCGTCGCCGCGCCGACCGCCGGTCTGCACTTTGACGAGCCGCTGCTTGAGAAAATTCGGGCCAAGGGGGTTGAAACTGCCTTTGTCACCCTGCATGTAGGGGCGGGGACCTTCCAGCCGGTGCGGGTGGAGAAGATTGAAGATCACCATATGCACTCCGAGTATGCCGAAGTGCCGCAAGAGGTGGTCGATGCCATTGCCGCTACCCGTGCGCGCGGCGGTCGGGTGATTGCCGTTGGCACCACCTCGGTCCGTTCGCTGGAGAGCGCCGCCAAAGTGACTCTGGCGCAGGGCAAGCCGCTGGCGCCCTTTTTTGGCGACACCGACATCTTCATCTTCCCGGGCTACCAGTTCCAGATTGTCGATGCCATGGTGACCAACTTCCACCTGCCGGAGTCGACCCTGATCATGCTGGTCAGCGCCTTCGCCGGGTATGATAACGTGATGACCGCCTACCAGGCCGCCGTGGCTGGGCAGTACCGTTTCTTCAGCTACGGGGACGCCATGTTCGTCACCCGTCGCCGGGGCGAGGCATAAGCTTCGCCTTTTATAGCGGGCCGAATGGCCTTTAATTGTCAGACTGTTTCTCTGACTGAATCGAGGTAGCAATGAAATTTGAACTGAAAACCACCGACGGCCGTGCCCGTCGCGGTCAGCTGGTATTCGAGCGTGGCACCGTGCAGACTCCGGCCTTTATGCCGGTCGGTACCTACGGCACCGTCAAGGGGATGACCCCGGAAGAGGTGCGTGAGACCGGTGCCCAGATCCTGCTTGGCAACACCTTCCACCTCTGGCTGCGTCCGGGTCAGGAAGTGATGCGTGCCCATGGTGATCTGCATGACTTCATGAATTGGCAGGGCCCGATCCTGACCGACTCCGGTGGTTTCCAGGTATTCAGCCTGGGCGACATCCGCAAGATCACCGAGGCGGGCGTCCACTTCCGCCACCCCATCAATGGCGAGAAGATTTTCCTCGACCCCGAGAAATCCATGGAGATCCAGTACGATCTGGGCTCCGACATCGTGATGATCTTCGACGAGTGCACCCCGTATCCGGCCACTTACGAAGAAGCGCGCAAGTCGATGGAGATGTCCCTGCGTTGGGCCAAGCGCTCCCGCGACAAGTTCGACGCTCTTGGCAACAAGAATGCCCTGTTCGGCATCATCCAGGGCTCCGTCTACGAGCCGCTGCGCGATGTGTCGCTGGAAGGTCTGCTGGAGATCGGCTTTGACGGTTACGCGGTCGGTGGTCTGGCGGTGGGTGAGCCCAAAGAGGACATGCACCGCATCCTTGAGCACGTCTGCCCGAAAATCCCGGCCGACAAGCCGCGCTACCTGATGGGCGTGGGCAAGCCGGAAGACTTGGTGGAAGGGGTGCGCCGCGGTATCGACATGTTCGACTGCGTGATGCCGACCCGCAACGCCCGCAACGGTCATCTCTTTACCACCGATGGTGTGGTCAAGATCCGCAATGCGAAGTATCGCAACGACACCAGCACTCTGGATGCCGACTGCGATTGCTACACCTGCAAGAACTACACCCGCAGCTATCTGCACCATCTGGACAAGTGCAACGAGATCCTCGGTGCCCGTCTGAATACTATCCATAACCTGCGTTACTACCAGCGTGTTATGCAGGGTTTGCGGGACGCGATCGAGCAGGGTAAATTAGACGACTTTGTAACAGAGTTTTACCGTCGGCAAGGGAAGCCCGTGCCTCCGTTAGCTGTAAATGACGTTAAATAACAATAATTTATAAGCTAGTTTTCAAATCTACATCAATAAGAGGTTGTTAAATGAGCATTATCTCCAAGGCGTATGCAGAAGGCGCAGCTCCGGCGGCACAGGGTGGTGGCATGGAAATGATCATCATGCTGGCCGTATTCGGTCTCATCTTCTATTTCATGATCTACCGTCCCCAGGCCAAGCGCGCCAAAGATCATCGTAATCTGATGACCTCTCTCTCCAAGGGTGACGAAGTGCTCACCTCCGGTGGTCTGGTTGGCAAGATTGCCAAAGTGGCTGCCGACAGCGATTACCTGGTGATCGCCCTGAACGACCAGACTCAAGTCACCATCAAAAAGGACTTCGTTTCTGCCGTTCTGCCCAAGGGTTCTATCCAGTCCCTTTAATCTCCCAAGGAGCACAGCGTGTTGAATCGCTATCCGCTGTGGAAATACCTGATGGTGATCGTGGTGATCGCCATCGGTTTTCTATATGCAGCCCCCAATCTTTACGGCGAAGACCCGGCCTTGCAGGTTTCTGCCAGCCGTGGTGCCGAAGTCAAGCTAGATACCCTTGACCTGGTGAAAGAGAGTCTCGACGAGGCCAAGATCCCGGTCAAACATGCTGCGTTCGAGCACGGTCTGATCCTGATCCGTTTCAAGAACACCGAAGATCAGCTCAAGGCGCGCGATATCGTCGCCAACAAGCTGGGTGACAACTTCATTACCGCTCTCAACCTTGCCCCCTCTACTCCTGCCTGGCTCGAAGCCATTGGTGCCAACCCGCTCAAACTGGGTCTGGACCTGCGCGGTGGTGTGCACTTCCTGATGGAAGTGGACATGGCTGAGGCGCTGACCAAGCAGCAAGAGCAGATGGTGCAGGATTTCCGCTCCGAGCTGCGTACCCAGAAGATCCGTTACTCCGGCGTGCGCCGGGTCGGTGACAAGGTACAGGTGGTATTTCGTGACGAAGCGGATCAAGAGCGTGCTGTCACCCATCTGCGCCGCCAGAACCCTGATTTGACCTTCACCACCGAGCAGAAAGGGGATGAATTTATCCTGATGGCCGGTCTGAGCGAAGCGAAGATCAAGGAAGTGAAGAAGTACGCCCTCGAGCAGAACATCACCATCATCCGTAACCGGGTCAACGAGCTGGGTGTCGCCGAGCCGCTGGTACAACAGCAAGGCGCCGAGCGCATTGTAGTTGAGCTGCCCGGTATCCAGGATACCGCCCGTGCCAAGGAGATCCTCGGCGCGACCGCGACCCTGGAGTTCCACATGGTCGATGAGACGGCCGACATTCAGGCTGCGGCCGACGGTCGCGTACCGCCGAGCTCCAAGGTCTACAACGATCGCAATGGTCGTCCTGTCGTGCTGCAAAAGCGGGTGATCCTGACCGGTGACCACATCGTGGGTGCCCAGTCCGGTTTCGACGAGTACAGCCGTCCCCAGGTCAACATCAAGCTTGATGGCCAGGGTGGCAACAAGATGGCCAACTTTACCAAGGACAACGTGGGTAAAGGGATGGCGACCGTCTTTATCGAGTACAAGCCGGTTGGTCAGCCTGGTCCGGATGGCAAGCGCAAGTTCCGCAAGCAGGAGGAGGTGATCAACGTCGCCACCATCCAGTCGCGCCTTGGCAGCCAGTTCCGCATCACAGGTATCGACAACGCCAACGAAGCCCACAACCTGGCGCTGCTGCTGCGTGCCGGTGCCCTGATCGCCCCGATCCAGATCGTGGAAGAGCGCACCATTGGCCCGAGCCTGGGTCAGCAGAACATCGACAGCGGTATGCAAGCCATCGGCTGGGCCATGCTGGTGATCGTGCTGTTCATGGGGATCTACTACCGTGCGTTCGGCTGGGTTGCCAACCTGGCGCTCTGTATGAACCTGGTGCTGATCGTCGGTATCATGTCGATGATCCCGGGGGCCACCATGACCCTGCCAGGCATCGCCGGTATCGTGCTGACGCTCGGTATGGCGGTGGATGCCAACGTGCTGATCTACGAGCGTATTCGTGAAGAGATCCGCAACGGCCGCGGGGTTCAGCAAGCCATCCATCTGGGCTTTGATCGGGCATTCTCGACCATCGCCGACTCCAACGTCACCTCGCTCATCACCTGTGTGATCCTGTTCGGTATCGGTACTGGCGCCATCAAGGGCTTTGCCCTGACGCTGGGCATCGGTCTGACCGCCTCCATGTTTACTGCCATCACGGTCTCCCGCGCCATTATCAACCTGGCCTGGGGTGGACGGCGCATCGACAAGTTGCCCATCTGAGGATAGAGAGATGTTTCAGATTCTACATTTTGAAAAACCGATCCCGTTTATGCGCTATGCCAAAACGGGTGTGGTCTTCTCTTCCGTGCTGATGGTGATCGCCCTCTTCTTTCTGTTTGATCGGGGCCTGAACTGGGGTCTGGACTTCACCGGTGGTACCACCATCGAAGTGGGGTTCCAGCAGTCGGTGAGCCTGGACAAGATGCACCAGGTGCTGGAAGAGCAGAAGATTGAAGGGGCGAGCCTGCAACACTTCGGCTCCAGCCGTGATGTGCTGTTCCGCCTGACTCCGAAAGAGGGTGTTAAGGTAGAGGAGCAGGGTAACGAGGTGCTGGCTGCTGCCAAGCTGCTGGATCCCGGTGCCGTGCTCAAGCGCGTCGAGTTCGTCGGTCCCTCCGTGGGTGACGAGCTGGCGACCGATGGTGCACTGGCCATGCTGGCTTCCATCATCTGTATCCTGATCTACGTGGCGGTGCGTTTTGAATGGCGTCTGGCCATGGGCGGCATCCTCTCGCTGGTGCACGACGTGGTGATCACCCTCGGTGTCTTTGCCTACTTCCAGTACGAGTTCGACCTGACCGTACTGGCGGCATTGATGACCCTGGTGGGTTACTCCCTGAACGATACCATCGTGGTGTTCGACCGCTTGCGGGAGAACTTCCGCAAGGTGCGCAAAGGGGATACCGACTACATTCTGGATCTCTCCATGACCGAGACCCTGAGCCGTACCATCATCACCTCCGGCCTCACCTTCGTGGTGGTGCTGGCGCTGCTGCTCAAGGGCGGCGCGCTGATCCACGGTTTTGCCGTGGCCATGGTGATCGGTGTGGCCTTCGGTACCTACTCCTCCATCTATGTTGCGAGTGCATTTGCCATGTTCCTCGGCGTCAAGCGCGAGCACATGCTGCCAACCCAGGTAGAGAAAGAGGGTGCGGATCAACAGGAAATCCTGCCGTAAACCACGAAAGAGCGCCGCAAGGCGCTCTTTTCTTTTTCGCTGTTGTCGTATGCTGACGCAGATGATTTCAACAAAAGGAGCTTGCCATGCAACACAATCCCCGTTTTCTGGCGCTGGTAGAAGGGATCCGCTCCCGCGTAGCCGAGACCGATGTCCACCAGATCAAGCGCTGGCAGGATGAGGGGCGCACTTTTCATCTGATCGATGTGCGGGAAGAGAGCGAGTGGGCCAAAGGTCATCTGCCCGGCGCCCTCTATCTGGGCCGTGGCGTGATTGAGCGCGATATCGAGACCCGTTTTCCCGATGTCGATACCGAGCTTTACCTCTACTGTGGCGGCGGTTTTCGCTCCATTCTGGCGGCAGACAATCTGCAACAGATGGGTTATCGCAAGGTGATCAGTGTCGATGGTGGTTTTCGCGGCTGGCTGGAGGCCGGATACCCTGTCGAATCCTGATTTATTTGAGAGAGATAGGCTGAGCTACATGACAAAGCGACGGTTGACCTTTACCATATGCGGGGTCAAGCGTAAGCGTCGGAGTGTTCATTGAACGTCAGGAAAGGGATTGGATACCTCCTCGGTATCCTGTTGCTGCTCCCTATGTGGGGTTGCAGCAGTAGCAGTCAGGTTAATTCCCCTCAGGTTCCCAAGCCGCAGCCTGCATCTCTGGTGTTGGCGACCCCTTTGCAGGTCTCCTACCAGAGCGAGCTGGCGCTAGCTCGACTCGGGCAGATGCTCAGCGAGATGGAGTTGACCACGGAGCAGCGTGCCGAGCTGTTCTATGAGCGTGCAGTGGTCTTTGATCGCGTTGGTTTGCGCTCCCTTGCGCGGCTCGATTTCAACCGTGCCTTGCGGGAGAAGCCCGATTTCGCCGAAGCCTACAACTTCATCGGCGTCTATCTGGTGCAGCAGCAGAATTATGACGAAGCCTACGAGGCATTCGATTCGGCGCTCGAACTGGCGCCCGATTACGACTATGCCTACCTGAACCGTGGCATCGCGCTCTACTACGGCAATCGCCCGGAGCTGGCAGCCGCCGATATGAAACGCTTCTACGAGGCGCAGCCGGAAGACCCTTACCGGGTGATCTGGCTCTATCTGGCCGAGCAGAAACTCGATCCTGCAGCGGCCATGAGCCGGATGCGCGAGCGTCTCAACAAGTACGATGACGACGCCTGGAACTGGGATCTGGTTCGTCTCTACACCGGCGAGATGAATGCCACCGAGTTGATGGGCAATGTGGTCAAAGGGGTGAAGGATAACCGGGAGCTCGCCGAGCGCCTGTGCGAAACCTACTTCTATCTGGGCAAGTACGAGCTGGGTCGGGGCAACCGCAAGGAGGCGATCAGCTACTTCAAGCTGGCGCTTTCCAACAACGTCTACGACTTCATCGAGCATCGCTATGCCTTGCTGGAGCTGGAGCTGATGGCACGCAAGCCGCTGCCTCCCGGCGCACAGAGTGGCCAGAGCAAGAGCGACCGCCCCTCCTGAGGGAGCGTGAAAGTGTAAAAAAGGCCTCATTGCGAGGCCTTTTTGTTTTTGCGTGGTTTGCGTTTATTCCACCAGGCTCATGCCGGGGATCTGGCGCCAGTAGCCATTGCACTCGCTCCCTTTGTGCAGGGGGAGCGGCGCGTCCCCTTGCTGGTTGGCCTTGAAGCGAGCCAGCATCTCCAGCGTCTCCATTCCTTGTGGGGAGAGACGCACCACATCCACCAGACCTGCCATCCCGGCCAGATCGTTGCCCAGGTTATAGCAGTAACCGGACTGGGTCTGGATACCGTTGAGGTTGAATACGCGCTGCCCCTCGCGGCTGTTGGCCAGTCGCCCGATGGGGTAGTTGATGCAGGCGAGTTCGCAGTTGTCTTTCGGCTTGTCGAGAGAGCGGGCGGTAAAGCAGCGTGCCGAGTAGGCGAGCGGCAGGTGGCCGTATGCGAACACCTCCACTTCGAACTGCTGGCGCGTCGCCCCCAGATCCTGCTCAAGCTGTACCAGCCAGTCCCGTGAAAGCTCCACCGGCATGACCCAGCGCTTCATCCCCTGCTTGAGCAGCATGCGCAACACATCGGCATTGTAGGCGTTGATGGCCGGGCCACAGACAAATGGAAGGTTCGCTTCATGGGCAAGCTGGACTGTGCCCAGATCGTTGGCTTCGACCATCAGATCGCCATTGTCGACCAGCCGTTTCACCTCTTTCAGCTCGGAGGGGGCAGAGATGAGCGCCAGCGTCGATAGCACCACCTGCTTGCCGGAGCTCGCCACTTCGCGGGCGAGGGAGATCCAGTCATCGACTTTCAGTTCGCGTCGCTTGCTGCAGACGGTTTCCCCGAGATAGACGATATCTGCTTTGCTTTGGGCTGCGGCGCGGTAAAAGGCTTCGGTATCGGCTTTGGGCCAGTAGAAGAGCAGGGGCCCGAGAGAGAAGTTCATGGATAGGGGCTCCTTATTGCCACTGACGATGATAGGCGCCAAGGGTAGTCTGGCTACCTTCGGAAACACGGGCGAGCTGGGCATCCCATTCTGCTTTGACCTGATAGGCCTCGGGATTGGCCTGATAGGCGTCGATGGCGGCGCGCCAGACCCGGGTTACCTGCTCCACGTAGGCAGGGCTGCGCTGACGACCTTCGATCTTGACCGACTGGATACCGGTCTGGAACAGCTCGGGCAAGAGACCCAGGGTATTGAGACTGGTGGGCTCCTCCAGCGCGTGGTAGGTCTGGCCATCCACTTCGAAACGCCCCTTGCACAGGGTCGGGTAGCCGGCATTCTCACCGGGGCCGTAGCGGTCGATCAGCACCTCGTTGAGTCGTGATTCGAGGCCGTTCGGGGTCTCTTCCCAGCGCACGAATTTGGCCGGCGAGCAGGCGCCGACGGTGTTGGGGCTCTCGCCCGTCATATAGGAGGAGAGGTAGCAGCGCCCCTCGGCCATGATGCAGAGACTGCCAAAGGCAAAAACCTCAAGGCCAACATCGGTCTCGCGTGCCAGCTGTTTCACCTGATGCATGGAGAGCACCCGTGGCAGCACCACCCGTTTGACATTGAACTGTTGCTGATAGAAGCGGATGGCGGCAGCATTGGTCGCGCTGGCCTGCACCGAGACATGCAGCTCCATGTCGGGATAACGGCGGCTGGCATAATCGAGCACGGCAAGGTCGGCAATGATGAGAGCATCGGCACCGAGAGCCACCCCGCGGTCGACCGCCTGCTTCCAGCGAGCATCGGCACCAGGATGGGCGAAGGTATTGATGGCGATATGAAGTTTGCGATCATGCTGATGCACATAATCTACCGCCTTCTCCAGCTTGCTGTCGGTAAAGTTGAGACCGGCAAAGTGGCGGGCATTGGTGTCATCCTTGAAACCGATATAAACGGCATCGGCCCCGTTATCCACGGCGGTTTTCAGTGCCGGCAAACTACCTGCCGGACAGAGTAATTCCATTGGTACGCTCCGAGAGTGCATATGAAGGGCAAACGAGCCCTGATTGTATGCACCGCCGCACCTTGGCTTTTTGACCTGAGGCAGCTTTGTGTGGCTTTCCCCATCTTGACCCAACTCTGCACAAGTTTGATTTCCAACAGGATCTTGCCGGCATCCCTGTGCTTGAATGCGCAAAACAAAGGAGTCCATCGTGTTTCAACAACTGCAACGTCGCCTGGTCGAGCAGGCGCCCCGTCTCTTGCGTCATCCGCTCAAGCTGGTTCCCTTCAATCTGCAAAAGCAGCTGATGGAGAGTTTGCTGGCACGGGTATTCAAGGAAGCCATCGCGGATGGCGATTTCGAGTTCCTGGCAGACAAGTGGCTGAAAGTAGAGGTCACCGATCTAGAGCTCTGCTGGTATATCAGCGAGCAGTGCGGTCAACTGGTCGTGGCAAAAAGCTGCGAGCAGGCCGATGTCTGTTTTAGCGGCACCGCCAACGATCTCATCCTGATTGCCGGTCGCAAGGAGGATCCTGACGCGCTCTTCTTCCAGCGCAAGCTGAAGATTGAAGGGGATACCGAGCTGGGACTGGAGGTGAAAAACCTGATGGACAGCCTGGACATCGATGGGCTGCCGGTGCTGATGAAGTACCCCCTGATGGATCTGGCCACCTTTATCGAGCAGGCTCGAACCGGATCAGCGCAGACTCCGATTCAGACGGCGGCGGGCGGGATCCCGTCGTAAGTGAATCGTCACGCCGTGGGCATGGCGGCGATAACGATGCCGTGCCCAAAGGCAGTGACCAGCCCACAGACAAGGCACCAGTGCCAGCAGGGCTTGTGGCGCAGGCAACTGCGCCATGGCCAGTCCCAGCGCGAGCCAGACAAAGGGCTGGGCTTCATAAAGCCATTCCGGTTGCAGCCAGCGTTTGGTTGGAAAGATGATGAGGTCGGTGCGCCGGTAGCTGGAGCGCATCATCCAGGTGGCTGCGCCGGCGATATACAAGAGTGCGCCTGCAAACCAGAGCAGGGGCTGGTTGCCGAGGGTGATCATTGCTGTGGCCGCCAGCAGATAGAGGCTGGGCAATTTCTCGTAGATAAACGGAGGAAGCATAGCCGGATCTCTCCTGTGAACTATTCCACATATCCATTAAGTCTAGTTTTTCCTCCTCTTTGCCTCATGCCGGTTTGTTATACCAGCGCCCGCTTTTGTTCTGAAATGGGATGCCTTTAACGGTGCCAAAATAGCGCTCTCTTATGTTATAATTGCGCGCCATTTTTGACTGAAGATTGATAGGGCATGTTGGATCAGATTCGTATCGTTTTGGTAAATACCTCTCATACCGGCAACATGGGTTCTGCGGCGCGCGCCATGAAGACCATGGGGCTCACCCAAATGGTACTGGTTGATCCGCAAGCTTTACCGGATGGCAACGCCAACGCCCTTGCCGCAGGTGCCAGCGACATTCTGGCCAATGCCCGTATCGTCCCGACCCTCGATGAAGCCATCGCTGACTGTGGTCTGGTGATTGGCACCAGCGCACGCTCACGCACTCTGAGCTGGCCCATGCTCGATCCCCGCGAAGCGGGCAAGATGGCGGTAGCCGAAGGGATGAAGCATCCTGTTGCGCTGGTTTTTGGTCGCGAGCGGACCGGCCTGACCAACGATGAGCTGCAGAAGTGCCACTACCATGTGGCCATTCCGGCCAACCCCGAATACAGCTCCCTCAACCTCGCCATGGCGGTACAGACCCTCTGCTACGAAGTGCGGATGCACTGGTTGCAGGGTCAGGAAGAGGTTGCTGAAGATATGGCTCAGGATTACCCCAGTGCCGAACAGCTGGAGGGGTTTTACCTGCATCTGGAGCAGACGCTGCTCAAGACCGGTTTCATCACCGATGATCATCCGGGGCAGGTGATGAACAAGCTGCGCCGCCTGTTCAACCGGGCTCGTCCGGAGTCGGTTGAGCTCAATATTCTGCGGGGCATTCTTACCTCGGTGCAAAAGACGAGACCGCAGGGATAAACCCGACTGGATTACTCAACCATATACTTGACTGATTTGGTCGGGTATGTGACCATGTGCCCATTGAATTGGTTCGCAAGACGGTAAGGCACATGAGACTGACTTCAAAAGGACGTTACGCTGTAACCGCCATGCTCGACGTGGCGCTGCATGCAGAGCAGGGGCCTGTTCCCCTCGCCGATATTTCCGAGCGCCAGGGCATCTCCTTGTCCTATCTCGAGCAGCTGTTTGCCCGCCTGCGCAAACATGGCCTGGTGAGCAGCGTGCGCGGCCCCGGTGGCGGTTATCGCCTAGGGTTGGCCCCTGACGAGATTTCGGTCGGCCAGGTGATCACTGCGGTTGACGAGTCGGTGGATGCCACCAAGTGCCTCGGCAAAGGGGGCTGTCATGGCGGTACCCAGTGCCTGACCCACTCCCTCTGGCGTGATTTGAGCGAGCGGATCTCCAGTTTCCTCGGCGAGATCACCCTGGCCGAGCTGGTTCGCCAGGCCGATGTACGCCGGATTGCCGGCAAGCAAGATGAACAGATGAAAAGCGTGTTGTCCCTGATTGAACGGGCAGAACACGGCGATGTGAGCTTGAAAGTCCAACTATAAACGTGCTTTCCACAGCGGGATTCTGTATGACCCGAACTGTGACGGAGAAAAACATGAAACTGCCTATTTACCTTGATTATTCGGCAACCTGTCCGGTGGACCCGCGTGTCGCAGAAAAAATGATGCAGTGTCTCACCATGGATGGCCTGTTTGGCAATCCGGCTTCCCGTTCTCACCGTTTCGGCTGGCAGGCCGAAGAGGCGGTAGATCTGGCCCGTAATCAAGTGGCAGAGCTTATTGGTGCTGACCCGCGCGAGATCGTCTTTACCTCCGGTGCGACCGAGTCTGACAACCTGGCAATCAAGGGTGTTGCCCACTTCTATGCCAGCAAAGGCAAGCACATCATCACCTCCAAAACCGAACACAAAGCGGTGCTCGACACCTGTCGTCAACTGGAGCGTGAAGGCTTCGAGGTGACCTATCTCGAGCCGATGCCAAACGGTCTCTTCACTCTCGAGATGATCGAGAACGCCATGCGTGACGACACCATTCTGGTCAGCATGATGCACGTGAACAACGAGATCGGCGTGATCCAGGACATCAAAGGGCTGGGCGAACTGTGCCGCTCCCGCAAGATCCTGCTGCACGTCGATGCCGCCCAGAGCGTGGGCAAGGTCGAGATCGACGTTGAAGCGATGAAGATTGACCTGCTCTCTCTCTCCGCCCACAAGATCTACGGTCCGAAAGGGATCGGTGCGCTTTACGTACGCCGCAAGCCGCGCGTACGTATCGAAGCCCAGATGCACGGTGGCGGTCATGAGCGCGGCATGCGTTCCGGCACCCTGCCGACTCACCAGATCGTTGGCATGGGTGAAGCCTTCCGTATCGCCAAGGAAGAGATGGCAAGCGAGCACGAGCGCGTGATGACCCTGCGTCAGCGTCTGTGGGATGGCCTGAAAGATATCGAAGCCGTCTACCTCAACGGCGATCTGGAGCAGCGTGTTTCCGGCAACCTCAACGTCAGCTTCGCCTATGTGGAAGGGGAATCCCTCATCATGGCGCTCAAGGATCTGGCGGTCTCTTCCGGTTCTGCCTGTACCTCTGCCAGTCTGGAACCCTCCTACGTGCTGCGTGCGCTGGGTCTGAACGACGAGCTGGCTCACAGCTCCATCCGTTTCAGCATCGGTCGCTTCACCACCGAAGAAGAGATTGACTACGCGGTCAAGCTCATTCGTGACTCTATCGGTCGTCTGCGCGAGATGTCTCCGCTGTGGGAGATGTACAAGGATGGCGTTGATCTGAACACGGTCGAATGGGCTCATCACTGATCACTTCAGTGAGCAACAGAATTAGCAGGAGTTAGATATGGCTTACAGTGAAAAAGTAATCGACCACTACGAAAATCCGCGCAACGTCGGTGGTTTTGACAAGAATGATCCCAGCGTTGCAACCGGCATGGTGGGTGCACCTGCCTGTGGCGACGTGATGAAGCTGCAGCTGAAGATCAGCGAAGAGGGCATCATCGAAGATGCCAAGTTCAAGACCTATGGTTGCGGCTCAGCCATCGCCTCCAGCTCCCTGGTGACCGAATGGGTCAAGGGCAAGACGCTGGACGAAGCGGCCGGCATCAAGAACACCGACATCGCCGAAGAGCTGGCTCTGCCGCCGGTGAAGATCCACTGCTCCATTCTGGCCGAGGATGCCATCAAGGCCGCCATCGCCGATTACAAGCAGAAGAAAGGTCTCTAAGCGCCGGAGAGCAGTATGGCTATTACCATGACAGATGCCGCCGCGGCACGGGTTTCCTCTTTTCTGACCAACCGGGGCAAGGGCATTGGCCTGCGCCTCGGCGTCAAGACCACCGGCTGCTCGGGCCTTGCCTATGTGCTCGAGTTTGTCGATGAGCTTACCGGAGAAGATCAGGTATTCGAGCAGCAGGGCGTCAAGATTATTGTCGATGCCAAGAGCCTCATCCATCTGGATGGCACCGAGCTGGATTTCGTCAAAGAGGGGCTCAACGAGGGCTTCAAATTCAACAACCCCAACGCCAAAGGCGAGTGTGGTTGTGGCGAAAGCTTCAGTGTCTAAGAGGATTGCATGAACCATTTCGAGCTGTTTGGGCTGGTTGAAGGCTTCGAGCTCGATACCCGGCAGCTGGCCGACACCTACCGTCAGCTGCAGACCCAGTTTCATCCCGATCGTTTCGCCACTGCTCCCGAGCGGGAGCAGCTGGCAGCGGTACAGCGTGCCGCCCAGATCAACGACGCATTCACCACCCTCAAGGCGCCGCTGCGCCGTGCCGAATATCTGCTCTCTCTGCGTGGCACCGATATTCGTGGCGAACAGCAGACCCTGCAAGACACGGCTTTTCTGATGCAGCAGCTTGAATGGCGCGAGCGTCTGGCCGATCTGAAAGGTGACGCTGACCCTGAGCGCGCCATCAAGGATTTTCGCCGCGAGATCAGGCATGATCACCAGCTGTTGATGCAGCAGCTGACCGACTCGCTTGCCACTGGCAACGATCCTGTCGCCGCCGACTGCGTTCGCAAACTCAAGTTTGTCGACAAGCTCCTCGAAGAGCTGGAACGATTCGAAGACTCGCTCCTCGAGTCTTGATCCTTTAACGCTGGAAGTCTCATTACCCATGGCATTACTGCAAATCGCCGAACCCGGCCAGAGCGCTGTACCCCATCAGCACAAGCGTGCCGTCGGCATCGATCTCGGTACCACCAATTCTCTCGTCGCTGCAGTGCGCAGCGGTCAGGCCGCCACTCTCAGTGATGAACAGGGGCGTGACCTGCTCCCCTCTGTCGTTCACTATCAGGCGGATGCAATCCGGGTGGGCTTCGATGCCAAGCGTGAAGCGGCGCTCGACCCGCACAATACCATCGTCTCGGTCAAACGTATGATGGGCAAGGCGTTGGCCGATATCGATACCCGCCAGCAGCCTTATCAATTCGTGGCAGCCGACAACGGCATGCCGCAGTTGCAGACCCGTCAGGGGCTGGTCAACCCTGTGCAGGTCTCAGCCGAGATCCTCAAAAAATTGGCCGAGCGCGGCGCCCAGACCTTGGGTGGCGATCTCGATGGTGTGGTCATCACCGTGCCCGCCTATTTTGATGATGCTCAGCGTCAGGGCACCAAGGATGCGGCTCGTCTGGCCGGTCTGCACGTGCTGCGTCTGCTCAACGAGCCGACCGCCGCAGCCATCGCCTATGGCCTCGACTCCGGTCAGGAAGGGGTTATCGCGGTCTATGACCTGGGTGGCGGCACCTTCGATATCTCTATTTTGCGTCTGCACCGCGGTGTATTCGAAGTGATGGCGACCGGCGGTGATTCCGCCCTCGGTGGCGATGATTTTGATCACCTGCTGGCTGACTGGATTAAAGATCAAGCCGGTTTGACCGGCGAGCTGGATGCCCGTTTGCAGCGTGAGTTGCTGGATGTGGCTGCCGCCGTCAAACACGGTCTGACCGATGCCGACAGTGTTCCCTGCACCTTTGCCGGCTGGCAGGGCTCGGTGAGCCGCAGCCAGTTTGATGAGCTCATTGCGCCGCTGGTGAAACGCACCCTACTGGCTTGCCGCCGCGCCCTGCGCGATGCGGGTCTCGAGCAGGTGGAAGTGCTGGAGGTGGTGATGGTGGGGGGCTCCACCCGGGTGCCGCTGGTGCGCGAGATGGTGGGCGAGTTCTTTGGTCGCACGCCGCTCACCAGTATCGATCCCGACAAGGTGGTGGCCATCGGCGCTGCCGTTCAGGCTGATATTCTGGTGGGCAACAAACCAGATGCCGAGATGCTGCTGCTGGACGTCATCCCGCTCTCCCTGGGTCTTGAGACCATGGGTGGCCTCGCCGAGAAGGTGATCCCGCGCAATACCACCATACCGGTGGCCCGCGCCCAGGAGTTCACCACCTTCAAGGATGGTCAGACTGCGATGGCCATCCACGTGGTGCAGGGGGAGCGTGAGCTGGTGGCGGATTGCCGCTCCCTGGCCCGTTTTACCCTGACCGGTATTCCGCCGATGGCCGCCGGTGCCGCCCATATTCGCGTCACGTTCCAGGTGGATGCGGATGGTCTGCTCTCGGTCAGCGCCATGGAGAAATCCTCCGGCGTGCAGGCCGAGATCCAGGTCAAGCCTTCTTATGGGCTGGCAGAGGAGGATATCCTCAACATGCTGAGCGCTTCCATCGAGAATGCCCATCAGGATATGGATGCCCGCATGCTGGCAGAGCAGCAGGTTGAAGCTGACCGGGTGGTCGAGAGCCTCAATGCCGCGCTGGCTGCCGATGGCGATGCACTGCTCAATGCGGCAGAGCGTGCCGAGATAGACGGCGCCATCGCCCATCTGCTGGCCATGCGTCAGGCGGGGAGTACCAACCAAATCAAAGAAGCCATCGAGGCGGCGGATGCTGCCAGTGGCGAGTTTGCAGCCCGCCGGATGGATGCTTCCATTCGTAAGGTGCTGACCGGACAAAACGTCAACAAGGTGTAATATGCCAAAACTGATCATTCTTCCTCATCCCGTGCTCTGTCCGGATGGCGCTGCCCTCGAAGGGGAGAGCGGCGAGACCATTCTGGATGTGGCGCTGCGCAACGGCATCGAGATTGAGCATGCTTGCGAGAAGTCCTGTGCCTGTACCACCTGCCACTGTGTGGTGCGTGAAGGCTTTGACTCCCTCGAGCCGAGCGACGAGCTGGAAGACGACATGCTGGACAAGGCGTGGGGGCTGGAGCCGGAATCCCGCCTCAGCTGCCAGGCCAAACTGGCTGATGAGGATCTGGTGGTTGAGCTGCCCAAGTACACCCTGAACCTCGCCTCTGAACGCCATTAATTACACACAAGTGAATTGCACGTGCAGCATCCATCGGTGCTTCAGTGATATGGTGAAGGCCGTGACCCCTTTGGGGCACGGCCTTTTTTGTATTCGTTCTTACCTGTTTGCGCATTAAAACAGTGCCAGTAAAAAAGGAAGCAAGAGAAGATGGCTGACATGATGAAGGTAGGGTTGTCCACCCAGGCTGCGGCCGCTCACTGGGGCGAGGGTGCCCTGCTCAGTTTCAATGGCGATGAAGCCACTATTCACCTCGGCACTCTCTCTGTTGAGAAAGAGGTGCTGCGCGCTGTGCAGCGTGCTGCCCGTCGCCTCGAGTCGAGCGGGATCAAGCGGGTTGCGCTGGCCGGTGAAGGTTGGGATCTGGAGCGTCGCTACGCGTTCGCTCAGGGTTTCTACGCCGCCAAGGGAGTCCGTGAACTGGATTTCGGCCAGCAGAGCGACGCGGATGCCCGCGAGCTGGATGGCTTGCTCAAGGCGACCCGCTGGGTACGCGAGATCACCAATGGCACCCCGGAGGAGATCTACCCCATGAGTCTGGCGGAGTCGGCGCTGCTGCTGATCCGCGGTCTGGCTGGCGACAAGGTGACCGCCCGCATCACGGCCGGTGAAGCGCTGCGCGAGTCGGGCCATATCGGGATCTGGTCGGTGGGCCGTGGCAGCGAGCGCGAGCCTGTGCTGCTGGAGCTCGACTACAACCCGACCGGTGATCGCAACGCCCCGGTCGTTGCAGCGCTGGTGGGCAAGGGGATCACTTTTGACTCCGGTGGCTACTCCATGAAGTCCTCTGACAACATGCTGCCGATGAAGTCCGATATGGGGGGGGCCGCCATGGTGACCGGTGCGCTGGCGCTGGCCATCAGCCGCGGTCTGAACCAGCGGGTGAAGTTGATCCTCTGCTGCGCCGAGAACCTGGTCTCGGGCCACGCATTCAAGCTGGGCGACATCCTCACCTACAAGAACGGCATTTCGGTCGAGATCCAGAATACCGATGCCGAAGGGCGTCTGGTGCTGGCCGATGGCCTGATGGCCGCCTCCGACAGTGGCGCGGCCTATATCCTCGATGCTGCCACCCTGACCGGTGCGGCCAAGATGGCGCTGGGCCGCGACTACAATGCGGTGTTCGCCCTCGATGAAGCCGAGCAGGCCCGCACACTGGCCGCCGCCAAAGCGGAAAACGAGCAGGCCTGGGCACTGCCGCTGGAGCCCTGGCATGCTGGCCAGCTCACCTCGGCCTTTGCCGATCTGGGCAACGTCGCTTCGGCTGAAGGGACCGCTGGTGCCACTACGGCGGCCGCTTTCCTCTCCCGCTTTGTGCGCGATGAAGGCAAGGGATGGGTACACCTGGATCTGGCCGCTTCTTACCAGAAAGCAGGCAACGATCTGTGGGCGACCGGCGCCAAGGGCCATGGCCTGCGTACTATCGCCCGCTGGCTGCAGGAGGTGAGCGCATGAACGTCTGGTTGAGCCGGGAATTGGCCCCTGCCGAGTGGGGGGAGGGGGCGCTGCTCTCGCACCGCGCCGATGGCATGGTGATCCATATGACAACGACCAATGCCTTGCTGGATATTCAGCAAGCGGCGCGTCGTCTCTGCCAGCAGGGAATCCAGAAGGTGTCTCTGGCTGGCCACTGGGAGCGTGAGCAACAGTGGGCCTTTGCCCAGGGCTTGCAAACCCCCAAGGCCGAGGTGCAATTGCAGTGGGCCATGTCCTCGGAAGAGGACAGAGAGGAGCTGGAAGCTCGCTGGCTCTGTGGCCGCTGGGTGCGGGAGATGACCAATGCCACGCCGGAGCAGCTGGGGCCGCTGGAGTTGGCGGTTGAAGCGGCCTCCTTTATTACCGAGCTGGCGCCGGACAAGGTGAGCCACCGCATTCTCAAGGGTGAAGCGCTGCAACAGGCGGGCTGGGTCGGCCTCTATCAGGTCGGCCGTGGCAGCGAGCGCGAGCCGGTGCTGCTGGAGCTCGACTTCAATCCGGGGCGGGATCCCAAGGCGCCGGTGGCGGCGGCTCTGGTGGGCAAGGGGATCACCTTTGACTCAGGTGGCTACTCCATGAAGAGCTCCGAGGGGATGCTCACCATGAAGTGCGACATGGGCGGCGCCGCCATCGTGACCGGCGCACTGGCGCTGGCCATGCTGCGCGGGCTCGACAAGCGGGTGAAGCTCATCCTCTGCTGCGCCGAGAATCTGGTCTCCGGTCATGCCTACAAGCTGGGGGACATCCTCACCTACAAGAACGGCACCACGGTTGAGATCGTCAACACCGATGCCGAGGGGCGGCTGGTGCTGGCGGACGGCCTGCAACTGGCGAGCGAGTCCGGTGCGCCGCTGATCATCGATGCCGCAACCCTGACCGGTGCGGCAGTGATGGCGCTGGGTGGACGTTACAACGCCCTGTTCGGTCTCGACAAGGGGCTGGTGAGCCGGGCCATGGCGTACGCCGATGCTGAGCAGGAGCCGGCCTGGCCACTGCCGCTGGAACCCTGGCACCGCCAGCAGTGTCCTTCCCACTATGCCGACACGGCCAACAGTCGTCCGGTCAAGGGGGGCGGGCCGGGTGGCGCCTCCAATGCCGCGGGCTTCCTCTCCCGCTTCGTCGCCAATGAGGGGGAGGGGTGGCTTCACATTGATCTGGCTGCCTGCTTCAGTGACAACGGCGACAGCCTGTGGGCACCAGGGGCCAATACCCTGGGGATGCGTACCATAGCGCACACGCTGCTGGCAGAAGTACTTTAAGCATGACAAGGCACCTTCGGGTGCCTTTTTACCGATGGTTGAATAGTGAGCAAAAGATGGCGTTTTGTTGGTTTCAGGAGACTATCGTGCGCAAGCGCACATATTTTCCCGCTCTGCTCGGTCAAGATGAGTATGAATGTTGAATGCAGGGGAGTGATGTTTAATAAAAAGTTGCTTGTTTGTGTGTTTTTCCGGTTTTTGTTTACGTATAATCGCCAGCGAACATGGATTCTAACAATAAAACACTGTAGTTAAGGAAAGATATCAATGGCCATCGAACGTACCTTCTCTATCGTCAAGCCGGATGCTGTCAGCAAGAACCTGATCGGTGCCATCTATAGCCGTTTCGAAAGCGCAGGCTTGAAGGTGGTGGCATCCAAAATGCTGCGGATGAGCAGCGAGCAGGCAGCCGGTTTCTATGCCGAACATCAGGGCAAGCCTTTTTATGACGCACTGGTCAGCTTCATGACTTCCGGCCCCGTTATGGTACAGGTGCTGGAAGGGGAAGATGCCATCCGTCGCAACCGTGAAATCATGGGCGCAACCAACCCGAAAGAGGCGCTGGCCGGTACCCTGCGTGCCTGCTACGCCGAGAGCATCGATCGCAACGCCGTGCACGGCTCCGATGCACCGGCATCCGCTGCCCGCGAAATTGCTTACTTCTTCTCTGACAACGAGATCTGCCCGCGCGGCTGATTTTCGTGGATGATGACCCAAGGGAGCCTCGGCTCCCTTTGTTGTTTTGGTCGTTCTGCCAATATCCCTCTATTCTCCAGGTGGAAAGCCGCACCCATAATTTGTACAATGCCGCCCCCTGACGTCGTCAGCCAATAATTGATTGAAGTGTTTGAACCGAGGCCATTGATGAGCGAAACAAAAATCAACCTGCTGGATCTTGATCGGGATGCCATGCGTGCCTTCTTCGTCGAACTGGGCGAGAAGCCGTTCCGGGCAGATCAGGTCATGAAGTGGATCTATCACTTTGGTTGTGATGATTTCGATCAGATGACCAACGTCAACAAGGTGCTCAAGGAGCGCCTGAAAGAGATCGCCGAGATCAAGGCGCCCGAGATCAGCCGCGAACAGCGCTCTTCCGATGGCACCATCAAGTGGGCGTTGCAGGTGGGCGATCAGGAAGTTGAGACTGTCTACATCCCGGAAGATGACCGCGCGACCCTCTGCGTCTCCTCCCAGGTGGGCTGTGCGCTGGAGTGCAAGTTCTGCTCCACGGCTCAGCAAGGCTTCAACCGCAACCTCAAAGTCTCCGAGATTATCGGTCAGGTGTGGCGTGCGGCCCGTGTTGTGGGGGGCAAGCGCCCCATCACCAACGTGGTGATGATGGGGATGGGTGAGCCGCTGCTCAACCTCGCCAACGTGGTGCCGGCCATGCGCCTGATGATGGATGACTACGGCTTTGGCATCTCCAAGCGCCGCGTTACCATCTCCACCTCCGGTGTGGTGCCGGCGCTCGACATGCTGGGCGACCAGATCGACGTGGCACTGGCCATCTCTCTGCACGCACCGAACGACAAGCTGCGCTCCGAGATCATGCCGATCAACGACAAGTACAACATCGAGGCCTTCCTCGCTGCGGTTCGTCGCTATCTGGGCAAATCCAACGCCAACGGTGGTCGGGTGACCGTCGAGTATGTGCTGCTCGATCATATCAATGACGATATGCAGCATGCCCACGAGTTGGCCAAGGTGCTCAAGGATACCCCGAGCAAGATCAACCTGATCCCGTTCAACCCCTTCCCGGGCAACCCCTATGGCAAGCCGAGCAACAGCCGGATCGATCGCTTCTCCAAGGTGCTGATGGAGTACGGTTTCACCGTGATCGTTCGCAAGACCCGTGGTGACGATATCGATGCCGCTTGCGGCCAGCTGGTGGGCGACGTGATTGACCGCACCAAGCGCACCATCAAAAATCGGATGCAACAGGATGGGATTTCCGTCAAAATGGTTTAATTGCTAAGCCATTGTATAGACAGGGAATGGATACACGTACATTGATGGTAGTGGCAGCGCTTAGTGCGCTGCCAGGTTGTGTGACCGAGACCACTTACGCTGGCCAGAATTCCACCCAGCGTGAGTCGGGGCCCGATCTGAAGGCGGCGGCCCAGACCCGCATCGATCTCGGTATTCAATATCTGCAGCAGGGCAATGCCGAACAGGCCAAGTTCAATCTTGATCGCGCCCTCAAATATGACCCCTCCAATCCAGCGGTTCAGATCGGCTTCGCCTATTTCTATCAACAGGTCGGTGATTTCAAGGCGGCCGAGACCAGCTACAAGAACGCCCTGGCCATGGATCCGTCCAATGCTGACGCAATGAACAACTATGGCGCCTTTTTGTGTGACCGCGGCCGTTATGACGAGGCAGACAAGGCGTTCAACCAGGCTGTTATTCAGCCAGGTTACGTGAAAATTGCCGATACCTATGAAAATGCGGCACTTTGCGCCCAGCAAAATCATAGAAATGATAAAGCAAACGAGTACTATCGCCTGGCCTTGGGGTATAATCCCCGCAACCCAAGGTTATTGCTGGACTTGGCCGAGCTTTCCATGAAAGATGGCAAGCTGCCTGATGTGCAGTCCTACCTCGTCCGTTTTGCAGAAGTGTCAGACGAGAACGAGGACAGTCTCTGGTTGAGATTGCGGCTGGCACAGGCAATGGACAAACCGGCATTACTCCACCAATTCGGGAATGAGCTGGTAAGGCAATATCCCACTTCGCAACAAGCCAAGCGTTATTTAGCCAATGACTACTGAACAGCAACACGATTTTCAAGACGACACCCAGGCAGTGGGCCCAGGCCAGCTGCTGCGCAACGCCCGTGAACAGCTCGGCTGGACACGAGAACAGGTTGCGTCCCGCATTCACCTTCGTCTGACCCTGATTGCCGCTATCGAATCGGATACGTACGACAAGCATACGTCTCATACCTTTATCCGGGGCTATCTGCGCACCTACGCCAAGCTGGTGGGGATCCCGGAGGAGACCATTCTTGCTGCCTACGATAAGCTGGGGCTGACGCCGCCCGACAATATCGACATGCAGAGCTTCTCGCGCCGCTCCCGTCAGCAGGCGAGCGACAGCCGTCTGAAAGTCGTGACCTGGCTGGTGATCCTGGTGCTGATTGCGCTCTCAGTTGCCTGGTGGTGGCAGAGCACGACTCGCCGCTCTGCCGGGGATGAGGCGCTGGCCGCGACCGAAATGAGCACAACCGCAGCGCCAACTGCCGACACCGCAACCGTTGCGGTGGCCAATGATGCAACTGTGCCGGCTCAGGATGTCTCTGCCGCGGCAGCTACCCTCATGGCCCCGACTGCTGCTGTTTCCGACGCGGCTGCCACCCTGGCTCCGGCTTCTGCTGCCGTGGCGTTGACCGACGCCAGCGGCGCCGTCAGCACGGTGGCCGATGTTGCCGCATCCGGTGCCACTGCGACCCAATCTGAAGAGACTGTCGTTGATCCGGCAACTGCGCCGCAACTCAAGATGAGCTTTACCGCCGACTGCTGGCTGGATGTGAAGGATGCCAAGGGCAAGACTCTCTTCAGCGGTCTGAAGAAGGCAAATGACGAGCTGGTACTGGAAGGTGCCGAGCCCCTGAAGTTCATCATTGGCGCGCCGATGGCGGTCAAGCTCGACTACAAGGGCAAATCCTTTGATATGAGCCGTTACAACAACGGTCGTACTGCCCGCTTCTCACTGCCGCAGGAGTAATCTGTTCGTTATGTCCGCACACGAATCTCCCATTATTCGTCGTAAATCACGGCAGATCATGGTTGGCAATGTACCGGTAGGGGGCGATGCCCCCATTACGGTGCAGACCATGACCAACACCAAGACCACCGATGTCGCCGCCACTGTCGAGCAGATCCAGCGGATCGAGCGGGTCGGTGCCGATATCGTCCGGGTTTCCGTGCCCACCATGGAGGCGGCGGAAGCCTTCAAGCTGATCAAACAGCAGACTCGCATTCCCATCGTCGCCGATATCCATTTTGACTATCGCATCGCCCTGAAAGTGGCCGAGTATGGCGCTGACTGCCTGCGTATCAATCCGGGCAACATTGGCAACGAGCAGCGTGTCCGCTCCGTTGTCGATTGCGCGCGCGACCTCAATATCCCGATCCGTATCGGGGTCAATGGCGGGTCGCTGGAGAAGGATATTCAGGAGAAGTATGGCGAGCCGACCCCGGAGGCTCTGGTGGAGTCCGCCATGCGTCACGTCGAATATCTCGATCGCCTCGATTTCCAGAACTTCAAGGTAAGCGTCAAGGCATCTGATGTATTCCTCGCCGTGGGCGCCTATCGCCTGCTGGCCAAGCAGATCGAGCAGCCGCTCCATCTGGGCATCACCGAAGCGGGCGGTTTCCGTGCCGGTGCGGTGAAGTCCTCCATTGGCCTTGGCATGCTGCTGGCTGACGGTATTGGCGATACCCTGCGCATCTCGCTGGCCGCTGATCCGGTAGAAGAAGTGAAGGTCGGTTTCGACATCCTCAAATCCCTGCGGATCCGCTCCCGTGGCATCAACTTCATCGCTTGCCCCTCCTGCTCCCGTCAGGAGTTCGACGTCATTGGCACTGTCAATGCGCTGGAAGAGCGGCTCGAAGACATCATCACCCCGATGGATGTCTCCATCATCGGCTGTGTGGTCAACGGGCCGGGCGAAGCGCTGGTTTCCGATCTCGGTCTTGCCGGTGCGGCCAACAAGAGTGCCTTCTACGAAGGGGGGCAGCGCGTTGACCGGCTCGACAACAAGGATCTCATCCCGACCCTTGAGCGCCGCATTCGTGCCCGAGCTGCCATGCTGGACCCGGTTAACCGGATCCTGGTGGACAAGGATTGAACGGACAGGGGCCACTTCGGGTGGCCCTCTTTCCAGGTGACTGATTTTACACCCCGCTTGCGGATTCCCTGATTTTACCTCGGGGGTGAAAATCCCTATAATGCGGCCAAATTTTACCTCTTTTTCTCGAGTATCAACGTGGCAAAACAGATCCAAGCTATTCGCGGTATGAATGATTGCCTGCCGGAGCAGAGCCCGGTATGGCAGAAGGTTGAACAGATCCTGCGCCAGGTCGTTGCCAGCTATGGCTACAGCGAAGTGCGCATGCCGATTGTCGAGCAGACCCATCTGTTCAAGCGCGCCATCGGTGAAGTGACCGACGTGGTCGAAAAAGAGATGTACACCTTTGAAGATCGCAATGGCGACAGCCTGAGCCTGCGTCCGGAAGGGACTGCCAGCTGCGTCCGCGCTGGTATCGAACACGGCCTGCTCTACAACCAGGAGCGCCGGATGTGGTATATGGGCCCCATGTTCCGTCACGAGCGTCCCCAGAAGGGTCGTTATCGCCAGTTCCACCAGTTCGGTGTCGAGCTGTTTGGCATCAACGGGCCGGATATCGACGCCGAGCTCATCATGCTGACCAACCGCCTGTGGCGCCTGTTCGGTATCAGCGAGCATGTCACCCTGCAGCTCAACACTCTGGGCCAGAGTGCCGAGCGTGCCGCTTACCGCGATGCGCTGGTTGCCTATCTGGAGCAGTACAAGGATCAGCTGGACGAAGAGAGCCAGCGCCGCATGTACAGCAACCCGCTGCGAGTGCTCGACTCCAAGGACGAGAAAGTGCAGGCCGTGCTGGTCGGTGCACCCCGTCTGTTCGACCATCTGGGCGAAGAGAGTCTGGCTCACTTCGAGGGGCTCAAGCGCCTGCTCGATTCTGCCGGCATCAAGTACGAAGTGAACGAGCGTCTGGTGCGTGGCCTCGACTATTACAACCTCACCGTATTCGAGTGGGTGACCAACAGCCTGGGTGCCCAGGGCACCGTCTGTGCCGGTGGCCGCTATGACGGTCTGGTGGAGCAGCTGGGTGGCCAGCCGACGCCTGCAGTCGGGTTCGCCATGGGCATGGAGCGTCTGGTGCTGATGCTGGAGACCCTTGAGCTCAACGGCGACATTCGCCCGGCGGTTGATGTCTATCTGGCGATGGTGGGCGAGGGGACCGAGCAGGCTGGCTTCCAGCTGGCCGAGCGTCTGCGTGATGCGCTGCCGGATTTGCGCCTGATGAGCCACTGCGGCGGCGGCAACTTCAAGAAACAACTCAAGCGTGCCGACAAGAGTGGCGCGTCTATCGCCCTGATCCTTGGTGAGACCGAGGTGCAAAACGGGGAGATCACTATCAAATATCTGCGTGGTCAGGCCGAGCAACAGACCGTCAAGGTTGACGCCGCCATTGCCCTGCTGGCAGCCAAAGGAGAGTAAGCTGTGGAAGTTTATACCACCGAAGAACAACAGGTTGAGGTTATCAAGGAGTGGTGGAAAGAGAACGGGACCTCGGTGATCGCCGGTACCGTGATCGGTCTGGTCGGCCTGTTTGGCTGGCGCTACTACAACCAGTACCAGCAACAGACCATGGAGGCCTCCTCCCACGCCTACAACCAGGTGATTACCCAGCTGGCTAAAGGCGATGCCGCCGGTTTCGAGCAGGCAGCGCAGTTTGTCTCCGCCAACAAGGGCGATTCCTATGGCGAGCTGGCCGCGCTGCAACTGGCTGCTGCCGCCGTCAAGGCCGGCAAGCTGGATCTGGCTGCCGAGCAGCTGACCCAGGTGGCCACCAGCGGTGACGAGAGCATTCGTCCCATCGCTGCACTGCGTCTGGCTCGCGTATTGAACGATCAGGGCAAAGCCGATGACGCGCTGGCACAGCTTGGCAAGATCAATAGCGACGCCTTCAAGGCCCAGGTGGCCGAAGTGCGCGGTGACATCCTGCAAAAGCAGGGCAAGATTGAGGAGGCTCGCGATGCCTATCAGGCAGCGGCCGATGCCGGCGGCCTGCAGGGTAGCCAGGAGCTCAAGTTGAAGATGGACGATCTGGCCCTGCCGGCCATGACCACGGGTGAGGCACCGGATGCGTAATCTATTCAAAATGGTGGCGCTGGGGGCTGCGGTCTCCTTCGCCCTGCAGGGCTGCTCCCTGTTCAGCTCGGAAGAGGATTTGAACCCCATGGCACCGCTGCCCAAAGTCGAATCCGCTTTCAGTGCCGATACCGAGTGGTCTTCCACCGTCGGTGACGGCATCGGTGACTTCTATTCCCAGCTCAAGCCGGCAGTGGAAGATGATCGCATCTATGCCGCTGCGCGCGATGGCGATGTCACCGCCTTCGACCGTGCCAGTGGCGATCGCCTCTGGACCGTCGATCTGGCCGACCTGCCGGTCAACGCCGACAAGCGCAGCGCCCGTCTTTCCGGCGGCCTGGTCTCCCGTTACGGCAAGCTGTTCCTCGGCTCCGAGAACGGGGTGGTTTACGCCCTGAACGAAGAGAACGGCGAAGTGCTGTGGCAGACCAATGTGCCCGGTGAAGTTGTCGCCAGCCCTGCGGTTGAAGATGGTCGCGTGGTGGTACTGACCACCTCCGGTCGCCTGATTGCGCTCGACACCGACGAAGGCAAGATGCAGTGGACGCTCTCCGAAGAGCAGCCGCCGCTGACCCTGCGCAGTGCCGGTGCCCCGGTGATCACCAATGGCGCCGTCATCTATGGCCGCGCCGATGGCAAGGTGGGCATTGCCCTGCTGAGCAACGGTCAGCCGGTGCGTCAATCCAAGGTGGCCGACCCGCGCGGTGCTACCGAGCTTGACCGCATGGTGGACGTCGATGCCAGCCCGCTGATTGCCGGTGATGAGCTCTACGCCATCGCCTACAATGGCCAGTTGATGGCGCGCAAGCTGATGAGCGGCGACGAAGTGTGGAAGCGCAAGTATTCCGGCTATCGCGATCTGGCGATCACCGGCAACGCCATCGTGCTGACCGACAGTCGCAGCCACCTGTTTGCCATCGACCGTCGCAATGGTCTGGAGCTGTGGTCCAACACCCAGCTGGAGAATCGTACCGTCACTGCACCTGTCATCTTCGGTGACTATGTGGTGGTGGGTGATGTGGAAGGATACCTGTACTGGCTTGATCGTACCGACGGTACCATCAAGGCGATGCAGCAGCTCGACAGCAGTGGTCTGTACGCCGCCCCGCTTGTGGATGGTGACACCCTGTATGTGCAGAGCCGTGGCGGCAAGCTGTACGCGCTAAAGCGTCCTTGATCGTCCGTTAATTTGAATATCCGGCTCCTGGTCTTCGGACCCGGAGCCTTTGTCGTCTTGAGAATGAGGCTTTTATGACTCCTGTTGTTGCCCTGGTGGGCCGCCCCAATGTGGGGAAATCCACCCTGTTTAACCGCCTGACCCGTACCCGGGATGCCCTGGTTGCCGACTTCCCCGGCCTGACCCGGGACCGCAAATATGGCCAGGCGAAGCTGGGCGAGCTGGAATTTATCGTGGTCGATACCGGCGGTATCGATGGCACCGAGGAGGGGATCGAGCTGAAGATGGCCGAGCAGTCCCTGCTGGCCATCGAAGAAGCCGATGTGGTGCTGTTCATGGTGGATGCTCGTGCCGGTTTGACTGCTGCGGATCAGGCCATCGCCGAGCACCTGCGCAAGACCCACAAGAAGGTGTTTCTGGTTGCCAACAAGACCGACGGCATCGACGGCGACTCTGCCGTTTCCGAGTTTTACGGTCTGGCGCTGGGTGAGGTCTACCAGATGGCGGCCGCCCACGGTCGCGGCGTATTGAGCCTGCTGGAGCTGGCGCTGGCTCCTCACCTAGAGACGCTGGTCGAAGCCGCTGGCGACGAAGAGGTGCAGGACGAGGAAGAAGAGGACTTCGACGAAGAAGCTCTGCTGCGCATGGTGGCTGCCGGTGAACTCGATACCAAAGAGGACACCAAGGAGACGCCGTTCGCCGATCTGCCCATCAAGTTCGCCATCGTCGGTCGCCCCAACGTCGGCAAATCAACCCTGACCAACCGCATGCTGGGTGAAGATCGGGTCATCGTCTATGACATGCCGGGCACCACCCGTGACTCCGTCTACATCCCGATGGAGCGTGACGAGCAGAAGTACGTCATCATCGATACCGCCGGCGTGCGTCGCCGTGGCAAGGTGCACGAGACGGTGGAGAAGTTCTCCGTCATCAAGACCCTCAAGGCCATCGAAGATGCCAACGTCTGCCTGCTGGTGATCGACGCTCAGGAGACCATCACCGATCAGGACTTGAGCATCCTTGGCTTCGTGCTCAACACCGGCCGTTCCGTGGTGCTGGTTGTGAACAAGTGGGATGGTCTGGATCAGAAGGTGAAAGAGGATGTGAAGAACGAGCTGGATCGTCGCTTGGGCTTCATCGACTTTGCTCGCGTTCACTTCATCTCCGCCCTGCACGGCAGCGGTGTTGGCCACCTGTTTGAATCCATTCAGGAGGCTTACCAGTCCGCAACGCGCCGTACCAGCACCGCCATGCTGACCCGGATCATGCAGATGGCGCAGGAAGACCACCAGCCGCCTATGGTCAACGGTCGCCGCGTCAAACTGAAATATGCCCACGCCGGTGGTTACAACCCGCCGCGCATCGTGATCCACGGCAACCAGCTCAACGACTTGCCGGACTCCTACAAGCGGTATCTGATCAACTACTTCCGCAAGTCCCTCAAGATCATGGGCTCACCGATCCGGGTCGAGTTCCAGGAGTCGGTCAACCCGTTTGAAGGCAAGAAGAATACCCTGACCCTGAGTCAGGAGCGTCAGCGCAAACGGCTGCTGAAGATGAAGAAGAAATAAGCCCTGGCGGCTGCCCTCACCGGCAGCCGCTTTGTTATCCTCGCCATGGTAAGGTGAGGAGCAAGGGGAGGGGGATCTGCCATGGAGCCAGACCATGGCAGATCCACTTTTCGAGGAGTTGATTATGGAAGCCCTGCTTTGTCCATCCTGCCAGAGCGAACTGGATACCCGCAGCAAGGAGCAAACTTGCGGTAACTGCAAGGCCATTGTGCGGGTTACCGCACTCTGCCCCACCTGCCATCAGGAGCTGGAGCGGCTCAAGGCGTGCGGTGCGGTCGATTACTTCTGCAATCACTGCAACTCGCTGGTCTCAAAGCGGTCGGTGCAATTTAGTGCCGACATCCAGCAAGCCTGAAAAATCCAGAGCATAAAAAACCCGGCTAATGCCGGGTTTATGCTGTGTGCTCTGCGATAAGCAGGGTATAGGATCGATTTCTGCGCCACAGGTTGCGCTTGATGTCATTAAGCTTGAGTTTGCGTCTGGGGCTCCAGCTGCACTTTGCTTTTCTGACCAGACTGATTTTTCTACGTTTTTGCATCTTGGTCTCCTCCCAACTTAGGTGGCCATCCGGGCCTTGGGTCATTGATGGAGCCCATCCGAAATTGCTGTTATTTAATCTCTCAACATAATGAAAACAATGCGATTTCGGATAGGCTCCGATGTGATTCGATGGTAACAGAGAAGTTTGCGCGAAAACAGCCGAATAATAATTTGTTAGCGCATGGTGATCTGATTGACCACCTCGGCGATGACGGTGGGGCGCTCCGCCAGCTCAGGTTCGCTGGCGTTGTCGATATTTTCGCGCTGCTGTGCTCGCTGCTTCTCGTTGTCGAGCCAGAGCAGGCTCTGGTAATACTGGCGCACGTTGTTTACGTAGTTGCGCGCCTCGCCGCCACGGGCATAGCCGTAGCGTACCTTGCGATGCCAGCGCGCCTGCTGCAGCAGCGGCAGCACCTCTTTTACGTCACCCCAGGCGTCCGGGTTCTTGCCCAGATCCTTGGTGAGGCGACGGGCATCCATCATGTGGCCGTAACCTATGTTGTAGGCGGTGAGGGCAAACCACACCTTCTCGTCATCAGGCACCGAGTCGGGCACCTTTTCCATCATCTGTTGCAGATAGAGGGCTCCGCCCTTGATGCTCTCTTCCGGATGGAGCCGGTCATTGACCCCCATCGCCTTGGCGGTCGGCTCGGTCAGCATCATCATGCCGCGCACGCCGGTGTAGGAGCGAGCCTGCGGATCCCAGTGGGATTCCTGATAGCTGATGGCTGCCAGCAGGCGCCAGTCGATGTTTTTGGCGTGGTTCTGGAACAGCGACTGGTATTTGGGCAGCAGACTCTTGGCCCGCTGCAGGAAGGTGCGGGTATCGACGAAATCGAAGTTCTGCACGTGGCCGAAGTACTTCTCGTCGAGCTTGGCAATGGCGCCATCCATGAAGCGCTGGCCGAAGAAGTCGATGACGCTGGCATAGAGGCTGTCATCGGGCAGCTTGCTCATGGCCCAGGCGACGGTCTGCTTCTGGGCCAGGGTCAGCCCCTCGGTGAGCTCCGGGTAGTAGCGCTGGCTGCGGGCCAGCACAGTATCCTGTACCACCGTGTAGTCAATCTTGCCCTCGACCACCTGTCTCAGGAGATCTTCCAAATCGGCGCTGTTGCTGACGCTCCAGTTGAGGTCAGGATTGGTCTTGCTGAGCTCCTTGAGCAGATCTTCACCGGTCGAACCGGCCGCCACCACCAGCTTGCCCTTGATATCATCGAGAGAGTCCGGCTTTGGCTTGCCGTTGCGATAGACCAGTTTGGGGGAAACCTGATAGAAGCCCGGTCCGAAGCGAAACAGCTGGCGCCGCTCCGGGGTGACCATGATGGCGGCCGCAGCCAGATCGAGTTTGCCCTTCTTGAGCAGGTTTACCAGTTCATCCGAACTGTTAACCGGCACTATGGTGAGTTTGACCCCCAGCCAGTCGGCATAGTTTTTCGCCAGCTCGTAATCGAACCCCTGGGCGGTGTCGTCACGCTGGTAATAGGAGGTGGGGCCGTAGATGGTGCCAACCCGGATCTCGCCCCGTTGGCGGATCTGCTCCAGCTGGCTGGAGGGGGTGTAGAAGTCACAACCGACCAGGGTCAGCAGCAACGTCAGCCCGATAAATAGTCGAAAAATGCAGCGCAAGTAGGTGAGTACCTTTGTTGAAAAAATCGGCATTTGTCAAAAAAGAAGCACCTTTATACCAGAGAGTGTGCGCCGAGTCACACTACACAAAACGAGAAAAACGTTTGTCCGCTGTGAGCCAGCTCCCTATAATACGCGCGTCTCAATTCCCCCCACTTCAAAACTTGGTGAGAAAGGTCATATGGATATCTTGCGTGGTGCCCCTGCACTGTCTGAGTTTCGTGTCCAAAAACTGCTGCAACGATTTGCGCAGATGAAACAGGAGAGAGGAGTAGAGATAGAGGATGTCTATGCCGAATACGTGCACTTTGCCGAGCTTTCGAGCCCGCTGTCGCCCCCGGAGCGAGCGACCTTGGGCCAGCTTCTGCGCTACGGCCCGACTATCCCCGAACACACCCCCAGCGGTCAGCTGTTTCTCGTTACCCCCCGCCCCGGCACTATCTCCCCCTGGTCTTCCAAAGCAACCGATATCGCCCACAACTGCGGCCTGAACAAGGTCAAGCGGCTGGAGCGTGGCATTGCCTATTACGTGCAGGCCAAGGGGGAGCTGAGCGCTGCCCAGCGTGCCGATGTGGCGGCCGTGCTGCACGATCGCATGATGGAGATGGTGTTTGCCGACATGGAAGCGGCGAGCGCCCTGTTTGCCCACCACGAGCCGCGCCCCTTCACCCAGGTCGACGTGCTGGGCGGTGGCCGCGCAGCCTTGGCAGAGGCCAACGTGGCGCTGGGTCTGGCGCTGGCCGACGACGAAATTGACTATCTGGTGGAGAATTTCACCAGGCTGGGTCGCAACCCCAACGACATCGAGCTCTATATGTTTGCCCAGGCAAACTCCGAGCACTGTCGCCACAAGATCTTCAACGCCGACTGGACCATCGACGGTGGGCAGCAACCCAAGTCGCTGTTCAAGATGATCAAGAACACCTTCGAGCAGACGCCGGATCATGTCCTGTCTGCCTATAAAGACAACGCCGCGGTGATGGAAGGGAGCCAGGGTGGCCGCTTCTTCCCGAGCCCGGCCAGCGGCGAGTACCAGTATCATCAGGAGCAAGTCGACATCCTGATGAAGGTAGAGACCCACAACCATCCGACTGCCATCTCCCCGTTCCCGGGGGCGGCCACCGGCTCCGGCGGCGAGATCCGCGACGAGGGTGCCACCGGTCGCGGTGCCAAGCCCAAGGCTGGTCTGGTCGGTTTCTCCGTCTCCAACCTGCGCATCCCCGGCTTCGAGCAGCCATGGGAGCAGGATTTCGGCAAGCCGAGCCGCATCGTCAGCGCGTTTGACATCATGCAGGAGGGGCCGCTCGGCGGCGCCGCCTTCAATAACGAGTTCGGCCGTCCGGCCATTCTCGGTTACTTCCGTACCTTCGAAGAGGAGGTGCCGAGCCACAATGGCGTCGAGGTGCGTGGCTACCACAAACCCATCATGCTGGCGGGTGGCATCGGCAATATCCGCTCCGAGCATGTCCAGAAAGGGGAGATCCCGGTGGGGGCAGCCCTCATCGTACTGGGTGGCCCGGCGATGAACATCGGTCTGGGCGGCGGCGCGGCTTCCTCCATGGCTTCCGGCCAGTCGGCCGAAGATCTCGATTTTGCCTCGGTGCAGCGTGACAACCCCGAGATGGAGCGCCGCTGTCAGGAGGTGATCGACCGCTGCTGGCAGCTGGGGGACGATAACCCCATCGTCTTCATTCACGACGTGGGGGCGGGTGGCCTCTCCAACGCCATGCCGGAGCTGGTGAGCGACGGCGATCGCGGCGGTCGCTTCGATTTGCGCGCCATCCCAAACGACGAGCCGGGCATGAGCCCGCTGGAGATCTGGTGCAACGAATCCCAGGAGCGTTACGTGCTGGCAGTGGCCAGGGAGAAGCTGCCGCTGTTCAAGGCGCTGTGCGAGCGCGAGCGTGCACCCTATGCCGTTATTGGTACTGCCACCGAAGAGAAGCACCTGACGCTCTCCGATCAGCATTTTGACAACCACCCCATCGACCTGCCGCTGGATGTGCTGCTGGGCAAGCCCCCCAAGATGCATCGCGATGTGGTGACCCTGCCGGCACAAGGCAAAGCGCTCCAACTCGATGGCATCACTTTGGGCGAGGCTGCCGAGCGGGTGCTGCGTCTGCCCACGGTGGCGGAGAAGTCCTTCCTTATCACCATCGGCGATCGCAGCGTGACCGGTCTGGTCAACCGCGACCAGATGGTCGGCCCCTGGCAGATCCCGGTGGCTGACTGCGCCGTCACCGCTGCCACCTACGACAGCTACCACGGTGAAGCCATGTCGATGGGCGAGCGCACCCCGGTGGCGCTGCTCTCCCACGCTGCTTCTGCTCGCATGGCGGTAGCGGAAGCACTCACCAACCTGGCACCGGCTCACATCGGTTCCCTCAAGCGGGTCAAGCTCTCCGCCAACTGGATGGCCGCCGCCGGTCACCCGGGCGAAGATGCCGGCCTCTATGAGGCGGTCAAGGCGGTGGGCGAGGAGCTCTGCCCGGCCCTTGGCATCACCATCCCGGTGGGCAAGGACTCCATGTCCATGAAGACTCGCTGGCAGCAGGATGGCAAGGAGCAGAGCGTCACCTCGCCGCTCTCCCTGCTCATCTCGGCGTTTGCCCGGGTGGAGGATGTGCGCAACACCGTCACGCCGCAGCTGCGTACCGATCTCGGTGAGACTGACCTTATCCTCATCGACCTTGGCAATGGCAAGCAGCGCCTCGGTGCCTCCGCACTGGCACAGGTCTATCGCCAGTTGGGTGACAAGGCGCCGGATCTCGACAATCCGGTTCAGCTCAAGGGCTTCTTCAACGCCATTCAGGCATTGGTGGCCGATCGCAAGCTGATCGCCTATCACGACCGTTCTGACGGCGGCCTGTTCGTCACCCTGACCGAGATGGCATTTGCCGGTCACTGCGGTCTCGACATCCAGCTCGATCGCATCGGTGGCGAGCTGCTGCCTGCGCTGTTTAACGAAGAGCTGGGCGCCGTCATCCAGGTGCGCCGCGAAGATAAGGAAGCGGTGATGACCCTGCTGGCCGGTCACGGTCTGGCGGCTTGCTCTCACGTGCTCGGCACTGTGCGCGAGGGGGATCTCATCACCCTGCAACGCGTCGGTCAGGAGGTCTATCGCGCCAGCCGCACTGCACTTCGCACCATTTGGGGCGAAACCAGCTGGCAGATGCAGCGCCTGCGCGACAACCCCGAGTGCGCGGATCAGGAGCATGCTGCTCGTCAGGACGCCACCGATCCGGGCCTGCAGGCCAAGCTCAGCTTCAACCCGGCCGAAGATGTGGCCGCACCTTACATTGCCCGTGGGGTCTCCCCCCGTCTGGCGGTGCTGCGCGAGCAGGGGGTCAACTCCCACGTGGAGATGGCGGCGGCGTTTGACCGCGCCGGCTTTGCGGCGGTGGACGTCCATATGAGCGACATTCTCTCCGGTCGCATCAAGCTGGAGGAGTTCCAGACCCTGGTGGCCTGTGGCGGCTTCTCCTACGGCGATGTGCTTGGGGCGGGTGAAGGCTGGGCCAAGTCCATCCTGTTCAATGACAACGCTCGCGAGCAGTTCCAGCGCTTCTTCGAGCGTGGTGACACCCTCTCCCTGGGTGTGTGCAACGGTTGCCAGATGATGTCCAACCTGCGGGATCTCATCCCGGGCGCCGATCTGTGGCCGCGTTTCGTGCGCAACCGCTCCGAGCGGTTCGAAGCTCGCTTCAGTCTGGTGCAGGTACAGGAGTCACCGTCGGCCTTCTTCGCCGGCATGGCGGGCTCCGTGATGCCGATTGCCGTCTCCCACGGGGAAGGGCGTGTCGAGGTGCGCGATGCCGCTCACCTGAACGCACTGCAAACCAGCGGGCTGGTGGGGCTGCGCTTTGTCGATAACCGCGGCAGCGTGACCGAGCAGTACCCGGCCAACCCGAATGGCTCGCCAGAGGGCATCACCGCAGTGACTACCACCGACGGTCGCGCCACCATCATGATGCCGCACCCGGAGCGGGTGTTCCGCACCGTGGCCAACTCCTGGCACCCTGACAACTGGGGTGAGGATGGTGCCTGGATGCGGATGTTCCGCAATGCCCGGGTTCGTCTGGGTTAATAGAGACGACGCTAGCGCGTAACAACTGAAACCGGCCAATTGGCCGGTTTTTTTATGGAGCAATGGAGTGGGTTAGGCAAGCGAGGTGGCAAGTCAACCAATGGCTTTGTCGCAGCGTACGTTGATGAGGGAGAGAGTTGATCCATGCTCTGCAAATGGGGTCGGGGGAGGGGAAAGATGAGAAGAAAAAAAACCGGCAGCCAAGGCTGCCGGTTTTGATTTAGAGAAGGGGGATTATTGCAGAACTACGTTCTGGAAACCCTGTACCAGCGAGATGACCGGTTGTGGGTAGAGGCCGAGCAATACCACCAGAGCGGCCGAGAGCAGCACGACTACGCCACCGGAGGAGAGCGCCCAGTTGGCGCTGGCATCGCGTTGTTGCATGCCCGGCTCACGCAGATAGAGGGTCACCATCACACGGAGGTAGTAGTAGAGACCCAGCGCACTGCCCAGGATGATGGCGGCAGAGAGCCACCAGAGCTGGGCCTCGACAGTCACACCGATGAGGTAAAACTTGCCGATGAAGCCGAGCGTCATCGGGATACCGGCCAGAGAGAGCATCATCACGGTCAGTACGGCGGTCAGGTAGGGACGCTTCCAGAACAGGCCGCGATAGCTGTGCAGAGAGTCCGCATCTTTGCCGCGATAGGGGCTCGACATCATGCTGACGACGCCAAAGGCGCCGAGGCTGGTGAACAGATACATCAGCAGGTAGACCCCAGCCGCTTCCACCGGCATCTGGCCGATACGGCTCGCCACGATCACCGCCAGCAGATAGCCAAAGTGGGAGATGGAGGAGTAGCCCAGCATCCGCTTGATGTTGCTTTGCACCAGTGCCAGCAGGTTGCCGATAAGGATGGAGATGAACGCCATGGCGGCCAGCAACCAGTGGATCATGGGATCGGCTGCAGCCGGTACCGCCAGATAAAAGCGCAGCAGTACGGCAAACACGGCGACCTTGCTGACGGTTGCAAGGAAGGTGGCGACCGGTGCCGGTGCACCTTCGTAGACATCCGGTGTCCAGAGGTGGAAGGGGGCCAGAGAGAGTTTAAAGGCAAAGCCGACTAGCATCAGACCAAGACCGCCCATCAGCAGCGGATGGTGAGCCGGGCTCTGGGCCATGGTCACCCCGAGGGCATCAAAGCTCAGGCTGCCAGCCTGGGCATAGAGCAGCGCCATACCAAACAGCAGGAAGGCGGTGGCGGCGGCAGAGAGCACCATGTACTTCACCGCGGCTTCCAGCGAGTGGCGCTCGCGGTAGGCGTACCCGACCAGACCGAACATCGGCAGGGTCAGCATCTCGATCCCGATAAAGAGGGAGGCGAGGTGGCGGGAGCAGGCCAGCACCAGACCACCGGCCGTGGCGATCAGCAGCAGCAGGAAGAACTCTTCCCGGTTATCCGGGTAGGCTTTCAGCCACGACTGGCCGAAGGTACAGGTTGCCAGCGCACCAATCAGCACCAATCCCATGTAGAAAACGGCATAGCCATCGACTTGCAGCAGCGGGGTGACCCCCTGATCCCCTTGCGCCATGACGATGGGCAGGGAGAAGAGCGCCAGGTTGAGACCAATGATGGTGACGGTAAAGGCGGTAGTGACACAGCGGCGCCACGCGATGGCCAGCATCAGGGCCGCCATGGCCCCGGTGGTCAGCAGCAGGGGAAGCAGTGCCAGCAGTTGGGAAGCGGAGAAAGTCATTGCAGAGCTCCAGCAGTTGGCAGCAGATACCAGTGCAGCACGTTGATGAGGCTGCTGCTGGCGGTATCAATCACGGGTTGGGGATAGAGGCCAAGCAGAACCAGCAGGCCCGCAATCACCATCATCATGGTCAGCTCGCGGCGATCCAGTCCTTTCAGGATGCTCTCGTCCTTGGCCGGGCCAAAGCAGGCGCGCTGCAGCATGATGAGGGAGTAGACCGAGGCCAGCACCAGGCCGAAGGTAGCGACCGCAGTGATCACCGGGGCGACTTGGAAGCTGCCGATCAGGATCAGGAACTCGCCGACGAAGTTGCCGGTGCCCGGCATGCCCAGAGAGGCGACCGAGAAGAAGAGCATCACGCCCGGCAGATAGCGTAAGCGTCCCCACAGACCACCCATCTGGCGCAGATCGCGGGTGTGCAGCCGCTCGTAGAGCTGACCGCAGAGGATGAAGAGGCCGGCGGCGGAGAGACCGTGGGCGATCATCTGCACCACAGCACCCTGTAGGGCCACTTCGCTACCCGAGTAGATGGCGATCATCACAAAACCCATGTGGGAGATGCTGGTGTAGGCCACCAGCCGTTTGATGTCGGTCTGGGCAAAGGCCACGATGGCGCCATACACGATGCCGACAAGACCCAGCACCATGGCGTAGGGGGCAAATTCGGCGGAGGCCTCCGGGAAGAGGGGCAGGGCAAAGCGCAGCAGACCATAGGCCGCGGTTTTCAGCAAAATACCGGCCAGGTCCACCGAGCCTGCTGTCGGCGCCTGACTATGGGCATCCGGCAACCAGCCGTGCAGCGGCACCAGCGGCATCTTGACGGCGAAGGCGATGAAGAAGCCCAGCATCAGCAGCCACTGTACACCCTTGCTCATCGGGGTATTGAGCAGATCCAGATAGTTGAAGGTGAAGACACCGGTAGCATGCTGGTGGGTCAGCACCAGCCCGATGATGGCCACCAGCATGATCAGGCCGCTCACCTGGGTGTAGATGAAGAACTTGGTCGCCGCGTTGATCCGTGATTTTCCGTCAGTGACCGAATGGCCCCAGAGCGCAATCAGGAAGTACATGGGAACCAGCATCATCTCCCAGAAGAAGAAGAAGAGGAACAGATCCAGCGCCATAAAGACGCCGAGCACGCCACCCAGGATCCAGAGCAGGTTCAGATGGAAGAAGCCGATGCGTTGCACGATCTCTTTCCACGAACAGAGGATGGCCAGTACCCCGATAAAACAGGTGAGGATGACCATCAGCAGTGACAAACCATCCACTGCCAGATGCAGGGAGATGCCAAAGCGGGGGATCCAGGGCAGACGCCATTCGGCAGCCCATGGGGAAGCGGCACCAGTGACGCCCGCGCTATCGAGGCCGGTGGTGGCAAGAGAGAAATCACCACTTAGCCAGATGGCACAGGAGAGCAGCAGGCTGGCGCTCATGGAGAGGAGGGCAACCCAACGGACAAACTGCCCGCCGAGACGCTCCATCTGCCAGCAGAGCAAGCCGCCGATAAAAGGAATTAACAAGATCCAGAGTAAGGTCACGGTATCAGCTCTCGTTCAAGTTCATATGAGATTGCACGCCCTGTTCCATCAAGGTCGGCAAACAGCCCGGCTGTACGATTTTCGTGTTGTTCATCGCGTTTACCCCAGTAGCAGCAGTGCCAGCACCAGTGCGGCACCGATCCCCATGGAAGCGGCATACCAGCGCAACTTGCCGGTGACTGTCCAGGCCAGCAGCTGGTTGCCACGCAGGGCGAACCAGGCGGGCAGGCCCATCATCCAGTCCAGCGGATCCTGCCCGACCAGACGGGTAGCCAGCAGATAAGGCTTGACCCACAGCTGGTCGTAGAGCCAGTCAAAGCCCCAGGCGTTGAACCAGAGGGTGCTGAGCAGACGGCCGGGCGCGCTGTTGGCAATGGATGTGGCCAGACGGCGCTCACCAAGGAACAGAAACGCGGCCAGCGCGATCCCTGCAATGGCGATGATGCCGGAGGTTATCTCCAGTGCATGACGACCCTCTTCTATATGATCACCCGGGCCTGCCGGCAGCACACCTGCCAGCGGTGGGGTGATAAGAGCCCCAATGCCGGTGGAGAGCACCAGCAGCACCAGCAGCGGCAGATGGTGAGCCAGGCCGTGACCAGCGTGAGCTTTGGTCTGCTCTTTGCCATGGAAGGCGATAAAGATCAGTCGGAAGGTGTAGAGGGAGGTCAGGAACGCCCCCACCAGACCGGCCCACAGCAGAGCGCTTTGGCCAGAGGCTTCTACTTGCCACAGGATGGCGTCCTTACTGTAGAAACCGGAGGTGACCAGCGGCAGCGCGGCCAGCGCCGAACCACCCACCAGGAAGCAGGCATAGACCAGCGGCAGACTCTTGCGCAGGCCACCCATCTTGAAGATGTTCTGCTCGTGATGGGTCGCGACGATAACGGCACCGGCGGAGAGGAACAGCAGCGCCTTGAAGAAGGCGTGGGTCATCAGGTGGAAGATAGCCCCTTCCCATGCACCGACACCGAGAGCCAGGAACATATAGCCAATCTGGCTCATGGTGGAGTAGGCAAGGATCCGCTTGATGTCGGTCTGTACCAGCGCCGCAAAACCGGCCAGCACCAAGGTGATGGCGCCAACCAGCCCGACCAGATGGAGGATCTCCGGCGCAAGCAGGAACAGGCCATGGGTGCGGGCAATCAGGTAGACACCGGCGGTCACCATGGTGGCGGCGTGGATCAGCGCGGAGACCGGAGTCGGGCCTGCCATCGCATCTGCCAACCAGGTTTGCAGCGGCAGCTGGGCCGATTTACCGACCGCTCCGCCCAGCAGCATCAGGCAGGCGAGCGACAGGGCAGGGGAGCCTTCGGCAAACATGGTCGGGGCGCGAACCAGCAGCTCGTGAATATTGAGAGTGCCCAGTTCGCGATAAAGGATAAACAGGCCGATGGCGAGGAACACGTCACCCACACGGGTCACGATGAAGGCCTTGAGGGCTGCCGCGCCATTGTTGCGATCCTTGTAGTAGAAGCCGATCAGCAGGTAGCTGCACAGCCCCACCCCTTCCCAACCGAGGTAGACAAACAGCAGGTCATCGGCCAGCACCAGAAACAGCATGCTGGCGATAAAGAGGTTGGTGTAGGTGAAGAAGCGGGAGTACCCCTCTTCACCGCGCATGTACCAGGAGGCGAACAGGTGGATGAAGAAGCCCACCCCGGTCACTACGCCCAGCATGGTCAGCGACAGGCCATCCAGCGCCAGGCTGAAGGTGGGGGTGAAGTGGCCTACCGCCATCCACTGCCACAGGTGCTGGATATAGACGCCACCCTCGGGCGGGTTGGCCAGAAAGTCCATGCCGACCCAGAGTGTGGTAAGCGCCGAGAGACCAATGGAACCCACCCCGATCAGCGCCGAAGTACGCTCCCCCAGACGGCCGAGGGAGAAGGCCAATACCAGCCACCCCAGCAGCGGAAATAGAAAAGTCAGATATAAGAGGCTCATCCGTGCATCTCGCTCACAGTGTCCACGTTAAGGGTGTGGTAACGACGATAGAGCAGCAGTAACAGGGCAAGGCCGATACTGGCCTCCGCTGCTGCCAGAGAAATCACCAGTATGTACATGATCTGGCCATCGGCCTGAGCCCAGCGGCTACCCGCCACCACAAATGCCAGTGCCGACGCATTCATCATGATTTCTATGCTCATCAGGATGTAGAGCAGGTTGCGGCGGATCAGCAGGCCGCATAACCCGATGCAGAAGAGCACCGCGGCCAGCAGGAGGCCGTGCTCCATGGGGATTCCATTCATTGCTGACCTCCTTCATGTGACGGACGTGATTGATTGCGGGGGACAGAGAGCACTTCGCCGCTCTTGTCTTCCCGGCCCAGATGGTAGGCGGTCACCAGACCCGCCAGCAGCAGGATGGAGGCAAGCTCCACCGCCAGCACATAGGGGCCAAAGAGTTCGACACCCACCTGTTTGGCGGTGACGTCGGTCACCCCGAGCAGGCCGCCGGTCACCCCGAGGATGCCGTGGGCCAGGAAGCCCAGCAGGATCAGCGAGAGCAGGGCTGGCCCCACCCAGGTCATGGGGGTGAGCCAGTTTTTCTCCTGCGCCTGTGCTGAACCCAGGTTCAGCATCATCACCACAAACACGAACAGCACCATGATGGCACCCGCGTAGACGATCACCTGCAGGGCGCCGGCAAAGGCGGCACCCAGGCAGAAGAAGATCATGGCCACGGCGATGAGGGAGATGATGAGATTGAGCAGCGCATGCATGGGATTGCTGGTGCTGATCACCCGCAGCGTGCTGTAAATGGCCACCAGGGCCGAGGCATAAAATGCCAGTTCCATGATTGACTCCTCAGGGCAGCAGGCTCTTGACATCGATGGGTTTGGCTTCGTTTTCGGCTTCCCCTTTCGGCTTGCCGTCGATGGCCATCCCGCTCATGCGATAGAAGTTGTAGTCCGGGTATTTGCCTGGCCCGCTGATCAGCAGATCTTCCTTCTCGTACACCAGATCCTGGCGGCGATACTCGCCCATTTCGAAATCCGGCGTCAGCTGGATAGCGGTGGTGGGGCAAGCCTCTTCGCACAGGCCGCAGAAGATGCAGCGGGAGAAGTTGATGCGAAAGAATTCCGGGTACCAGCGACCATCTTCCCGCTCGGATTTCTGCAGCGAGATACAGCCAACCGGGCAGGCAACCGCGCAGAGGTTGCAGGCCACGCAGCGCTCGTCACCGTCCGGGTCGCGAGTCAGCACGATACGGCCGCGGTAGCGGGGCGGCACATAGACTGCCTCTTCCGGATAGTTCAGGGTTTCACGAGGCCGCCAGGCATGGGAGAAGACCATGGCCAGACTGCGTAACTGGGTGCCAACACCCTGGATAATGCTAAAAATTTTCATCTCGTGCCTCACTGCACATTCATCAGCACTACTGCCGCGGTGACCAGCATATTGAGCAGGGTCAGCGGCAAGCAGACTTTCCAGCCAAACGCCATCACCTGGTCAAAGCGCGGGCGAGGCAGGGAGGCCCGCAGCAGGATGAAGAACACCATGAAGCAGGCGGTCTTCAGAGCAAACCAGATGAAGGGGGGCAACCAGGGACCATGCCAGCCACCAAAGAAGAGGGTCACGATGAGCGAGGAGATCAGCACGATGCCGATATATTCGCCCACGAAGAAGAGACCCCATTTCATCCCCGCATACTCGATGTGATAGCCATCGGCAAGCTCCTGCTCGGCTTCCGGCTGGTCAAACGGGTGGCGGTGGGTGACGGCCACACCGGCAAACAGGAAGGTGACAAAGCCAAGCATCTGCGGGATCACGTTCCACAGACCAGCCTGAGCCTCGACGATGTCGCGCAGGTTGAAGCTGCCGGTCTGGATCACCACTCCCATCAGGGAGAGGCCGAGGAACACCTCGTAGGAGAGGGTCTGGGCCGAGGCGCGCAGACTACCCAGCAGGGAGTATTTGTTGTTGCTCGACCAGCCGGCGAACAGAACCGCATAGACCGCCAGCCCCGCGATGGCCAGGATGTAAAGCAGACCCACGTTGAGATCCGCCACGCCCCAGGTCGGGCTGATCGGCACCACCGCAAACGCCAGAATAAAGGCGGTGAAGGCGATGATGGGAGCCAAGATAAAGATCCGCCGATCGGCGAACGGCGGGATCCAGTCCTCCTTGAAGAACATCTTGACCATGTCGGCAGCCAGTTGCAGCAGGCCGAACGGGCCAACCCGGTTGGGGCCGTAACGATCCTGCCACAGCGCCAGCAGGCGGCGTTCGATGAAGCTCATGAAGGCGCCAGCCCCCACGATCCCCACCAGCACGAGCAGTGCCTTGCCGACCTCCAGCAACAGATCAATCAGCGAGTCGCTCATGCGATGACCTCCTGCAGGTTACTGATATATGCCTGCTGCAGCGCAGTTGGCAGGCCGTTGACGCCAAGGGGCAGACCGACCAGACCGGCCGCCAGCTGCTCGCTCAGACGCAGACGCAGTTGCCAGTGGCTGCCACCCCAGGAGAAGGAGACCTGATTGCCGGCATGCAGGGCCAGACGCTGCGCATCGGCAGGATTGAGCACCAGCTCGGGCTCGTTCATCCGGGTCTGGATGACCGGGCTGCGGGCGGAGAGCTCCTCGCCACCAAACAACTGGACATAGTTGACCACTTGCAGCGCATCCTCTGCCTTGAAGGGGGAGGGGATGGTAGTAAACCAGCCAAGGATATCTTCGCTTGCTTCCAGCAGACGGCGACCCGGATCACCGGCGCGCAGTTTGCCACCCACTTCATCCTGGAACTTGTTCCAGGCTGAAGGAGAGTTCCAGCCTGGTGCCCAGGCGAATGGTACTTGCGGCAGCGGTTGACGGGCCCCGGCATACCCTTCCATGGAGAAGTTGAAGGGGGAGTCCGGATCCTGAGCTACCCGTGGTTCGCTGACGTTCTGGTTGGCCAGCATGGAGGTGCGGCCACTGTAGCGGTGCGGTTCACGAGCCAGACGCATGCCGCGGATGCGCAAGCCTGCGTTGGGGGCAGCTTCCAGCATGGTGGCCAGCAGCGGATTGCTGGTGGCGCAGTCATGGTTGATCTGGTCGAAGTTCTGCCAGCGCAGAGATGTATGCTCAAGAGCACCTTGCAGCGCCGCCAGCCAGCGCCACCCTTCACGCACCTGAATATCGGTGTTGTAGAAGGCTGGGGCGTAGACCTGGAAGAAGCGCTGGGCGCGACCTTCCATGTTCACCAGGGTGCCATCGGCTTCGGCAAAGCTGGCGGCCGGCAGGATCAGATCTGCCTTTTGTGCAGTCTGTGTATCCTGATGATCGATGACCAGCAGGTGCTGCAGGCGTGCCAGCACTGCATCCACACGGTTGCGCGGAGCACGGCGATAAAGATCGTTCTCCAACGTCACCAGCGCCAGCTTTTCTTGCGCTTCGATGCGCTCGAAAGCAGCTTCCAGCGGCTTGCCACCCAGCATGGCCAGACCGAGCGAGTTGGCCTCCTGGGCAACCAGCGCGATGCTGGCTTCCAGACCACGCCCTTTCAGGGCTCGAGCAATGTTGCTGGCTGCTTCAACCAGCGCCACGCTGCGTGCGCTGGAGCCGGCGATGATGAGCGGTTTTTTGGCATTGCCCAGCAGTTCGGCCCAGCGTGCAGCCTGAGCCTGCTGCTCGGCAGAGAGGTCGGTGATAGCTGGCGCCGCATTGTCGAGCAGGTTGGCGATGGCAAAGCCAAGGCGCGCCTGATCGGCGTAGGGCGCGTGCAGTTTGTCGGCAGCTACATCATCGAGACGGGTGTTGTCGAGACTGGTGATGAGCAGCGGATAGCGCTCGTTCTGGCCCAGAGTCTGCACCGCGGCAACCTGCCACAGGTCGACCTTCATCTTGCGGGCCAGTTCGCGGGCCTTGCCCTTGACGGCTTGACGCAGGGCCAGCGCAATTCGAGCTGCGCTCATGGTGACATCTTCGCCGAGTACCAGAATGGCGTCGACCTCTTCCATGTCGCGCAGGCTTGGTGTTGATACGCCGCCATGCTGCAAAATCTGCAGGATCTTCTGCTGGCATTCCCACTCGGCCTGCTCCATGCCGCAATAGAAGTTCTCTTCACCCACCAGTTCGCGCAGAGCGAAGTTGCTCTCCAGCGACGCGCGGGGCGAACCGATACCGATCACGCCGCTGGCGGTGCGCAAGGCATCGGCGGCGCGGTTGAGGGCGCCATCTACCGTGATGGCCAGCTTGTCGTTACCTTCACGCAGCAGCGGTTGGCGCGGGCGGTCGGCCAGGTTGACATAGCCATAGCCAAAGCGGCCGCGATCGCAGAGGAAGTAGTGGTTGAGGCTGCCGTGGAAGCGGTTTTCGATACGGCGCAATTCGCCATAACGCTCGCCCGGGCTGATGTTGCAGCCCACGGAGCACTGCTGGCAGACGCTCGGGGCAAACTGCATGTCCCATTTGCGGTTGTAACGCTCGGAGTGAGTCTTGTCGGTGAAAACCCCGGTAGGGCAGACTTCCACCAGGTTGCCGGAGAATTCGCTCTCCAGCGTGCCATCCTCGACCCGACCGAAATAGACGTTGTCGTGGGCACCGTAGACGCCAAGATCCTCGCCACCGGCATAATCCTTGTAGTAACGGACGCAGCGGTAGCAGGCGATGCAGCGGTTCATCTCGTGGCTGATGAAGGGGCCGAGATCCTGATTCTGGTGGGTGCGTTTGGTGAAGCGGTAGCGACGGCTGTTGTGGCCGGTCATCACCGTCATATCCTGCAGGTGGCAGGCACCACCCTCTTCACACACCGGACAGTCGTGGGGGTGGTTGGTCATCAGCCACTCCACCACGCTCTTGCGAAACTCCTTGGCCTCTTCATCTTCGATGGCGATATAGGTGCCATCGGTGGCCGGTGTCATGCAGGACATCACCAGACGGCCACGCTTGTCATCGGCATTTTGATACTGTTTCACCGCGCACTGGCGGCAGGCTCCCACGCTACCAAGCGCCGGGTGCCAGCAAAAATAGGGGACGTCCAGACCGAGGGACAGACAGGCTTGCAGCAGGTTATCTGCCCCGTCTACCTCGTACTCTTTACCGTCTACATGAATGGTCGCCATACAACTTCCCTGAAACCTGTTTTGTGAATTCGGCTATTGTCTGATGCGCTTGGCGTTTACCAGCGTTCACCCAAGAGATTGGGCTGGATCCCTTTGACCGGCTTGCGGTTATCGCCGCTGCCCTTGATCCCCGCTTCGAACTCGGAGCGGAAATACTTGATCGCGCTGGCAAGCGGTTCGACGGCGCCCGGAGCATGGGCGCAGAAGGTTTTACCCGGGCCCAGGAAATTGCAGAGCTGCTCGAGCGTAGCCAGATCGCCTGATTGCCCCTCACCACGTTCCAGCGCGCGCAGCAGCTTGACGCTCCAGGGCAGGCCATCGCGACAGGGAGTACACCAGCCACACGACTCGCGGGCGAAGAACTCCTCCATGTTGCGCAGCAGGGATACCATGCTGATGGAGTCATCCACCGCCATGGCGAGGCCGGTCCCCATCCGGGTGCCTACCTTGCCGATACCAGCGGTGTACATCTGGGCATCGAGGTGCTCAGGCAGCAAGAAACCGGTTCCCGCGCCGCCCGGTTGCCAAGCTTTCAGGCGATAGCCGCTCTTCATGCCGCCGGCATAGTTTTCAAACAGCTCGCGGGCGGTGATGCCAAACGGCAGCTCCCACACCCCGGGGTTGTTTACCTTGCCAGAGAAGCCCATCAGTTTGGTACCGTGGTCTTCAGAGCCCGGCAGCGCCAGCCCGTGATACCAGGCCACCCCGTTGCCGATAATGGCGGGCACGTTGCAGAGGGTCTCGACGTTGTTGACGCAGGTGGGTTTGCCCCAGACACCGGAAACGGCGGGGAAGGGCGGTTTGGCGCGCGGGTTGGCGCGGCGCCCTTCCAGCGAGTTGATCAGCGCCGTCTCTTCGCCACAGATGTAGCGACCGGCGCCAGTGTGAACAAACAGCTCGAAATCAAAACCCGAGCCCAGAATGTTCTTGCCAAGCAAACCTGCGGCTTTTGCCTCTTCTACCGCACGGCGCAGGTTGATGGCGGCATCGACATACTCGCCGCGCAGGAAGATATAACCGCGATAGGCTTTCAGCGCCCGGGCCGAGATAATCATCCCTTCGATCAGCAGGTGGGGTAGTTGCTCCATCAGCAGCCGGTCTTTCCAGGTGTTGGGCTCCATCTCGTCGGCGTTACAGAGCAGGTAACGGATATTCATGCTCTCGTCTTTGGGCATCAGCCCCCACTTCACGCCAGTAGGGAAGCCCGCGCCGCCACGCCCCTTGAGACCGGCATCCTTGACGGTACTGACGATCTCGTCCGGACTCATCTGGCCGAGCGCTTTGCGCACCGCTTCATAACCCTGCTTGGCCTGATACTCCTCCAGCCATACCGGCTGGCCGTCGTCACGCAGCCGCCAGGTGAGCGGATGGGTCTCGGCCGCACGCGGGGTGCGGTTGGCGGTGCCAAAGGAGGTGAGGATCTTGCTCTGCTGCAGGCTCATGGGTATGCCTCCAGGGTTTTCAGCAAGGTGACGGGGTCGAGCCCGCCATAGGTGTCGTCATCGATCATGATGGCCGGCCCCTTGTCGCAGTTGCCAAGGCAGCAGACCGGCAATAGGGTGAAGCGGCCATCGGCTGTGGTCTGGCCGGGAGCGAGGTTCATCACCTCCTTGAGGCCAGCCAGCAGCTCTTCGTGACCGTTGATGTAGCAGACCATGCTGTCGCAAACGCGGATGACATGGCGACCAACTGGTTGACGGAAGATCTGGCTATAGAAGGTGGCAACCCCCTCCACGTCGCTGGCGGGAATGCCAAGTTCGGTGGCAATCGCTGAAATGGCGCCGTCAGGCACCCAGCCACGGGCCTGCTGCACTATCTTGAGCGCTTCGATGCTGGCAGCACGGGGATCTTCGTAATGGTGTTTCTCATGCTCGATGGCGTCGCGTTCAGCCTGACTCAGGACAAAGTTGTCCCGTTTGCTGCTGCAAGCCCCTTGCCCCTGCGGGGTCTGATTATTGTGACACTGACATTGCTGGCTCATGACTTGACCTTTTGTGGCTTGTCCTTTTACTGCGAGTCCTGTTGTCTCGTCATTGCGGGTCACTCGCCTTGGCGAGCAACCCGTGATGAGTTAACGGTCCACATCCGACATAACGAAATCGATACTGCCCAGATAGACGATGAGATCCGACACCATGCTGCCCTTGATCACCGAGGGGATCTGTTGCAGGTGAGCAAAGCTCGGGGTGCGGATCCGGGTCCGGTAGCTCATGGTTGAGCCATCGCTGGTCAGGTAGTAACTGTTGACACCCTTGGTCGCCTCAATCATCTGGAACGATTCGGCTGCCGGCATGACCGGGCCCCAAGACACCTGCAGGAAGTGGTTGATCAGGGTCTCGATGTGCTGCAGCGTGCGCTCTTTGGGCGGCGGAGTGGTCAGCGGGTGATCCGCCTTGAACGGGCCCTCCGGCATGTTCTTCATGCACTGCTCGATGATGGAGAGGCTTTGGCGGATCTCCTCGATGCGAACGGTGGCGCGATCATAGGCATCGCCGTTGCTGCCGACCGGCACTTCGAAGTCGAATTGATCGTAACCGGAGTAGGGACGCCACTTGCGCACGTCGAAGTTGAGGCCGGTGGCGCGCAAGCCTGCACCCGTAGTGCCCCAGGCCAGAGCCTGTTCGGTGGTGTAGGCGGAGACCCCGATAGTACGACCACGCAGAATGCTGTTGCGCATCGCGGCTTTCTCGTAATCCATCAGCCGCTTGGGCAGCCAGCTCAGCAGGTTGTCCTGGATCAGACGTTGCCATCCGTTGGGCAGGTCGTGGGCAACACCACCGATGCGGAACCAGGCCGGATGCATACGGGCGCCGGTGATCGCCTCGATGATGGTGTAGATCTTCTGGCGGTCGGTAAAGGTGAAGAAGACCGGGGTCATGGCCCCCACGTCCTGAATATAGGTACCGAGGAACAACAGGTGGCTCTGGATACGGAACAGCTCCGCCATCATCACCCGGATCATGTCGACCCGCTGGGGCACCTTAATGCCGGCCAGCTTCTCGACCGCCAGCACGTAGGGGAGGTTGTTCATCACCCCGCCCAGATACTCGACCCGGTCGGTATAGGGAATGTAGCTGTGCCAGGACTGGCGCTCGCCCATCTTCTCGGCACCGCGATGGTGGTAGCCGATATCGGGCACGCAGTTGCGGATCTCCTCGCCATCGAGTTGCAGTACCAGACGGAAGGCGCCGTGAGCCGAGGGGTGATTGGGGCCGAGGTTGAGGAACATGTAGTCCTCGTTCTCGTTACCACGTGCCAGACCCCACTCTTCCGGTTTAAACAGCAGGTTCTCCTGCTCCATGTCCTGCTTGGCAGCATCGAGCATGAAGGGATCAAATTCGGTGGCGCGCGCGGGGTAATCCTTGCGCAACGGATGTCCCTGCCAGCTCTTGGGCATCATGATACGGGTCAGGTGGGGATGACCATCGAAGGTGATACCCAGCAGATCCCACACTTCCCGTTCATACCAGTTGGCATTGGGGAAGTGGCCGGTGACGGTCGGCAGGTGCAGATCGCTTTCGTCAAGCGGCACCTTCAGCATCACATCGGCGTTACGGTCGATGGAGATGAGGTGATAGAAAACAGTGAAGTCGCTTTGCGGCAGACCTTCGCGGTGGGTGCGTAGCCGTTCGTCAGTAGCACTCAGATCGAAGAGCATCACGAACGGGGAGGGCACCTTGCGCAAAAAGCTCATCACATCGAGCAGCAGCTCCCGGGCAAGCCAGACGACAGGCACGCCGGTACGGGTAGTCTGCACGGTGAAATGCTGCGCCCCGAAATGGGCGAACAGTTCGCCAATGACCTTGGCATCCTTATGATCGGTGGGTTGCCACTGGGCCATTGCATAATTGCTGGGAAAATCGCGAGTCAGTTTCATGGTCAGATCTCATCCGGCGTGCGCAGGTTGGTCACATCAATCCGCTCGCCGCGTTTGCGGTCCTTCTCGGCCGGCATCTCGGGACGATATATCCCCTGATCGCCAACCACCCAGGAGAGGGGGCGACGCTCCTTGCCGATAGAGTCTTGCAACAGCATCAGGGCTTGCAAAAAGGCTTCGGGACGGGGCGGGCAACCCGGAATGTAAACATCGACCGGCAGAAACTTGTCGACGCCCTGAACCACCGAGTAGATGTCATACATACCGCCGGAGTTGGCACAGGCACCCATCGAAATCACCCATTTGGGCTCGAGCAACTGCTCATAGAGACGCTGGATGACGGGGGCCATCTTGATGAAGGGTGTACCTGCGATCACCATGAAATCGGCCTGACGGGGAGAGGCTCGGATAACTTCGGCCCCGAAGCGGGCCACATCGTGGGGTGAGGTGAAGGCGGTACACATCTCCACGTAGCAGCAGGAGATACCGAAGTTGTAGGGCCACAGGGAGTTCTTGCGACCCCAGTTGACGGCATTTTGCAACACCTCCTCGACCCGTCCCATCAGGATGCCGCGCTCGGCTTGCTGCATCAGAGGGTCATCGACGGTTTGGCTCTGCTCCTGGGGATAGCGTTCAACCGGTGCATCCGGGTCTATCCGGGTAAGGGTGTACTTCATGGTGCAACCTCAAGGAAAGGGTCTGTGATTCAGTCACTGTTTTTGTTGTTCAGCTGCGGTTTGCGCGGCGACCACTCCAGCGCACCGATGCGCCAGAGGTAGACCAGACCGATCAACAGCAGACCGATGAAAATGGTGGCTTCAATGAAACCGACCCAGCCGCTTTCGCGAACGGAAACGGACCAGGCGAACAGGTAGAGTGCCTCGACATCGAAGATGACGAAGAACATGGCGACCAGATAGAACTTGGCGGAAAAACGCAGCCGGGCACTGCCGACCGAGTCAACGCCCGATTCGAAGGGTTTGTTTTTGGTGCGGCCATGAGCACGGCCACCCAGCACGGCCGCGAGGCCGATCATCCCCAGGCAGAGGCAAATAGCTGCAATGACGTAAATGGCAAAAGCCCAATGTTGAACAGCAATATCAGCAAACATAGAGGTTTTCCCTAACCGAATTAATCATACGGTGTAACAATGATGTCACGCATTATGACACTTTAGTACTGATTTACATGTCATTTTTATGGATTAATTATTAATCGGTTAAGTGGAAATTAAATTTTGTTACGGAGCTCAATTTTATTGAGAAAAATGTATGTAATTGACGCTGGTCAGATCAGATGGCATGTCTGAAATTTGAGCTTTAGAAGGTTGATTATTATCCAGCGACAAATGGCTGCATTTCTGTCTGGAATAGCCATTTAAAATAAGTGGCTATATGTCTGTGCTTTTTGAAAGGGGTTACCCGCCGCCCTGTGTTAAGTCAGGGCGGTGGTTTTATGCGGAGGGGGTTATCGCTCAGGGTTTGAGCAGGGGAAGAGCCTGTTCGGCGGCTTTACCTTGAGAGAGGGTGATCTCGACCCGGCGGTTGGCTTGCCGATGATCTGCGGTGTCATTGGCATAGCGTGGCTGGGTATCAGCTACGCCCTGGGCAATAACCCGCTTGGCATCCAGTTTGGGATTGCCAAGCAGTGTCTGCACTATCGCGGAGGCGCGCAGTACTGACAGTTCCCAGTTGTTGCGGTAGAGCTCTACCGGAGCCTGTGAATCATCGGTGTGACCAGTGACGACTATGGCCCCCGGAATATCGGCAAGAATGCCCGATATCTTGTTGACCAGCGGTACAAACTGGGGCTGCAGAAATGCCGAGTCGGCCGGGAAGAGCGCCTTCTCGCCGATGCGGATCACCAACTGACTGCCAAGCTGCTCGACTTCCAGATCCTTGGATTCAATCTGTGCCTTGAGTTGCTGCTCAAGTTTCTTCTTGGTGACCTGAACCCACTCCTGCTCTTTGGTCTTGTGTGGCCAGGATTCGGTGGCACTCGGCTTCTCCGAGGCGCCTATGGTCTCGTTGAACGGGTCAGATGCCGCCATCGGAGCATCCTTCTCCAGCACCGTCTCTTTCTTCGGGCTGCTCGGTGTGGTTTTGGATTCCGGCTCGAGGATGCCTGTCCCCCCCTGCATAACAGGTGAACCGGCGGGAGGGGAGACCAGACCAATTTTACCCAGCGACTCGATAAAGCCCTGGATCAGCACTCGGGTCTCGGACTGTTTGGCCATCGCAAAGGAGTAGAGCACCACGAACAGGGCGAACAATAGAGTCATGAAGTCGGCATAGGAGACCAGCCAGCGTTCGTGGTTCTCTGGCGCTTCAGCCTTTTTCTTTTTGGCCACCATGACCTCCCAGATAGGGTTCGAGTGTTACTTGCAGTCTGGCTTGAGACTCGCCATCCACGATGCAGAGAATGCCGGTGAGGGTCATCTCCTTGTAGTGGCGGATCTGGTGAGCAAATGCCTTGTAGCGGTTGCCAAATGGCAAAAAGATGAGGTTGGCGGCTGATACCCCGTAGATGGTTGCGATAAAGGCTACCGCGATGGCACCACCGAGTTTGTCCGGAGCATCCAGCAAGCCCATCGCGTGGATGAGGCCGAATACCGCACCCACGATCCCCATGGTCGGGCAGTAGCCCCCCATGGCTTCATAGAATTTGACAGTTTGTTCGAGATCTTCCTGTTCAAATTCGATCTCGTTTTCCAGCACCTCGTGGATCTTGGTCTTCTCATAGCCATCGACCATCATCTGTACCCCTTTTTTCAAAAAGGGATCCTTAATCTCTTCAATCATCCCCTCAAGCGCCAGCATACCGCTGCGCCGGGCATTGCCTGCCAGAGTTTCGAGCAGCTGGGCCTGTTCCAGCATGTCGAGTTTGAGAGGGGCAAGCAGCCATTTGAATCGTTTCAGGCTGTTACCTACTACGGAGAAGGGAAACTGGGTCAGTGCAGCACCGATGGTACCGCCGATTACGATAAGAAAGGCGGGCAGGTCAAGTAGCGCACTGGGATGGCCGCCCTCGATCATGTTACCGCCCAAGATGGCGATCAACGCCAGCACCAAGCCGATTAAGCTCATTTTTTACACATCCCTGAATGTTGATAATGGCTAGTTTAGCTATTTAAGTATCAGTTTTTCAAAATGATATCCAATCTGCGAGCAATAAATTAGAGCTCTGGCCAAGTCTGCATGGCATGGATATCGAGGGCGCTTAAAAAGCAGGCAGTGCAGGATAAATAATAGGGAAGATAGAGCGAGCAAGCAGTAGAAAAGCAAAAAGCCGACCCTGAGGTCGGCTTTTCTAAATTTGGCGGTGAGGGAGGGATTCGAACCCTCGATACGTTGCCGTATACACACTTTCCAGGCGTGCTCCTTCAGCCACTCGGACACCTCACCAAATTTTCGTTCGCTGCGCTGTTGCGCTGGAACGGGGCGTAATTTAGGGGAAATGGCTGGACGGGTCAACCATTTTTCCCCTTATTTTTCATAATCTTTCTCGAGTGCCTAACCCTTGAACGGAAAGCTGTTTTTTTAATCAGACTCAGGGCTTGTCGAGGATGATCAGGCTGTCCGGCAGCTCGTTCTGGTCACGAGTTGCAGGGAAGGCGTCGGTCAGAATGGCGCTGGTGCGCTCCACACACTCCAGAAAACCTTGCTCGATCTCGTTGTTGCGTACCCGCATCACGAAGTCGTTGATGATCTCCTGCCACTGGCTGTTGTCGATATGCTGGGCAATGCCGTCATCCACCAGGATCTCGACATAGTGCTCGGCAGCCGAGACAAAAATGAGCACACCCAGACGATCGCGGGTGCGGTGCAGCCCCTGCTCGACAAATTGCAGGCGAGCCATCAGGGCGGCCCTGTGCTGGCGTACCTGTTTCGGGATCAGCCGCATCTTGATGGGTGTCCAGTGGAACAGCAGACTCAGCAGTAGCCAGACCGACCACTGCACCAGCAGGATCTCGTACCAGCCGAGCCAGAAGCCAAGCTGGAATACCAGCAGCGGGGTCAGCATAGCCAACAGAGCGGCCCAGAGGGTGGGAATATAGCGATATCCATCGCTGGCCGGGGCCAGCACGGTCACCAGTTCGGCATCCGTGGCCTGTTCGGCTTGTCTGACCCTGGCCTGAAGCGTGTGATAAAACTGTTTGGAAATCATGTTGTTGTCTCTTAATCCCTGTTACCAACCACCAGAGGCACCACCGCCTCCAAAACTGCCGCCACCGCCGCTGAAACCACCGCCAGAGCGGTTGCCAAAGGAGCCAGCTCCAAATCCCCCTGCCATGTAGGCCGAACGACGTCGCCCGCCCGGGCCACCACCGCCGCCGCGCAGGTTATGGAGCACGATCATCGCAATCACCATCAGGATGAATAACCAGGGGCCACCGAGTTTGTCCTCCTTGCTGGCGTTGTCGGTCGGCTGATAATACTGGCCACCCAGCGCCTGCATGATAGCCTGACTGCCGGCAACGACCCCTGCCACCATGTCACCCCGTTTGAACGCAGGCAGGATCCGGGTCTGAATGATGTTGGCGGCAATGGCATCGGGCAGATCACCTTCCAGCCCATAGCCTACTTCGATGCGAACCTTGCGCTCGTCCTGAGCGATGAGCAGAAGGACGCCGTTGTCCTTGCCCTTCTGCCCGATCCCCCAGTGCCGGCCCAGCTGATAGCCATACTCTTCGATGGTCTCGCCCTGCAAGCTGTCGACGGAGACCACGACCAGCTGGATGCCGCTGCGCTTTTCAAAAGCGGCCAGCTGCTGGGTCAGCTGGTGGGCCTGTTTGCGGGACATCAGACTGGCTTCATCCACTACCCGCCCGCTCAGCGTCGGGAAGTCCGGTGCTGCTTGCAGGGCACTGGCCCAGAGCAGCAGACAGGGAAGCAACCAGCGCAGCATCATGTTCATTGGAAGCTCACCTTGGGCGCTTCATCCGCTCCGGGTTTGGCACTGAAGCTGGGTTTTGCCTCCAGATCTGAGTAGAGCATCTTGTGCCAGATCACTCCGGGGAAGGTGCGGATCTCGGTGTTGAACTGGCGCACCGCCTCGATATAGTCGCGGCGGGCTACGGCGATACGGTTCTCAGTCCCTTCCAGCTGGGCCTGCAGGGTGAGGAACTGTTGATCCGCCTTGAGCTCCGGATAACGTTCCACTACCACCATCAGGCGGGAGAGGGCGCTGGTGAGCTGATTCTGCGCCGCTTCAAACTCCTTGAGCTGGGCCGGGTCGCTCACCTGCAGGCTGCCAACCCGGGCGCGGGCATCGGTGACCGCCTTCAGGGTCTCCTGTTCATGGCTGGCATAGCCTTTTACGGTTGCTACCAGATTGGGGATGAGATCTGCCCGGCGCTGGTACTGGTTTTCAACCTGTCCCCACGTGGCCTTGACCTGCTCATCCAGCGTCGGGATGTTGTTCATGCCGCAGCCGGTCAGGCCCAGCAGCAGGGTCAGAGTCAGCAGGCTCTGCGTGGTTTTGCGCCAGATTGATATGGCCATCTTGTCGTTCTCCATCATTAATGGCTTGCGAAACAGGGAACCACCATAACAGCTTGGGGTCAGTTGCGACAACGCGCAGGCAGCACAGTCATCTTGTTGATACTGGACACCTTGGGCAGCTGCGGTTTGTCTTTCAGCCAGGAGGCCAGCTCGGCTCCGCAGCCGTTGCCGGGGGGAATAGGCGCTTGCTGCTCGCAATCAGGACTGCCCGCCGGGCAGCGCAGCCGCACGTGAAAATGGCTGAAGTGGCCAACCCAGGGGCGAAGCTTGGCAACCCAGGGTTCATCACCAGCCTGCTGGCAGACCGCCGACTTGATCACCGGATTGACAAAGATGCGGGCCACCTCGGGTTTGCTGGCCGCCAGCCGCAACAGGGTGAGCTGTTGCGGCCCGAAGCGACCCGGCAGCATCTTGTAGCTGGGTTCGTCGATGAGCGCCCACTCCTTGGGGGCATCCTGCTCCCATTTGCTGATGGGGCGGTTGGCCATGCGAAACCAGATATCGGCATCAAGGCCGGTCTGGTGGCTGCGATGGCCGGTGGTAAAGGGGCCTCCATGGGCCATCGCCAGATCGGCGATGTAGAGATCCGGCAATCCGGCCATCCGGGTCTGGTTGGCCAGTGTCTGCAGATAGTGGATGAGATCGGGATGGCCGTAGTAACGTAGCCGCTTGGTGCGGATCACCTGATAGCCAGGGCCCTCCAGCGGCAGTGCCATTGCGTTTTTGAGGCAGCCTGCGGTGTATCCGCCGATCGCTTCGGCTTGCAACACAGTAGCCAGTAACAGGGACGTCAGCATTTGCGTGCTCCTTGTTTCGCTTCGAGTCGGCTGAGCAGAATAAACAGACTCAAACATATCAATAAATAGGCAGCCGCCACCAGCAGCCAGATCTCGTAAACCAGCCCGCTCGAGTTGGCCATCTCGGTACCGACGAAGGTGAGCTCTTGCACCGAAATCAGTGAAACAATGGCCGTATCTTTCACCAGTGCGATGAGCTGGCCGGTGAGGGGAGGCAACATCAACAGCATCGCCTGCGGCAGGATCACATGGCACAACCGCACCCAGGGGGATAACCCGAGGCTGTGTGCCGCTTCCCACTGTCCTCTGGGGATGGCGGCAAGACCGGCGCGGACGATCTCGGCAACGAAGGCTGCGCTGATCATACCGACGCAGAGGGTTCCGGAGATGAGGTTCTCCCAGCGAGCGGGCGGGCCAAACAGCACTTCCAGCCAGGTGGGAATTGAGATGTTGCCGAGCCAGCTTGAGAGGCCGCTTGCTGGCAACAGTTGGTTGGCGATAAAGAAGTAGAAGATGAAGATAAAGACCAGCGGCGGCAGATTGCGGATGAGCTGGATAAAGAGGGTGGCCGGCAGAACCAGAAACGGGCGACGACTGAACGCCGCCACCCCCAGCGCAGTGCCGAGCAGCAGCGCCAGCACCATGCCAAGCAGCGCGATACGCAAGGTAGTAAGCAGACCGCTGAAAAAGTAGGGCATCTCGCCATGGGGGCCATGCGTAAAGAGCAGCGCGAAGGCATCGTGCCAGTGCCACTCATAGGCGACCCCGATGTGGATGCGGCTGGCCAGCCAGAGTCCCGCCAGTGCCAACAACAGCACTATGACTCCGTCCAGCCAGCTGAATCGTTTGATAGTTCGGCTTATCAAGCGTTGCATCAGGGATTGGCGACCTGTGATTCCCATGCCAGCGACTTGAACCAGTAGTCGTGACGGGCCTTGAGCCAGCCATCGGCCTGACGGGCGGCGATCCACTCGTTGAACTGTTCTGCCAGCGCGTCATCCCCCTTGCGCAGGGCAAACCCCTCATCGCCCTGAGCCAGCTGCTTGGCAAAGGGCATGAACAGGGCATCGGGGTGGCGCAGCGTCTCCTGCTCCGGTTTTGGCGAGGAGGAGAGAGCGCCGTGGGCGCGACCGTTCAACACCTCCTGAAATACCTGAGATTCATCGTCAAACTGGCGCAGGGTTGCCTTGGGGAAGTTGGCCTTGGCCACCTGTACCGGCGATGCGCCACGGCGTACAGCCAGGATCACCCCGCGCTGGTTGAAGTCAGCAATGGTTTTCTTCTCTTTGGCCAGCGTGCTGGAGGCGGCCAGCTGAATGCCCGAGTGGGAATAGGGGTGAGTGAAGCGCACGCTCTTCTCCCGTTCCGGGGTGATGGTGAGGCCACCGATGATGACGTCGTACTTTTTCGCCAGCAGGGAGGGGATGATGCCATCCCAGGCGGTGGGCACAAACTCCACTTGCCAGCCGAGCTCGGTGGCGAGGCGCCGGGCAACATCGATCTCAAAGCCGATCAGCGCGCCTTGCTTGTCTCGCATCGCCCAGGGGGCGAAGGTGGACATGCCGACCCGCAGGGTGCCGCTCTGCTCGATCCGGGCCTGGGTAGCGGAAGGGGCCGTGTCTGCATGTGCCGGTGTCAAAAGGGTCGCCAGCAGCAGGGCGGCACCCGATAGCGCGGTTTTGATGGAAATCGTCATGATTGGCGTCCTTGTTGTTCCGGATCCAGATGCCGGGCGAGTAGCCGAGCACAGCCGGAGAGGGTCAGCGTTAACAGCAAATAGAGGGCGGCCACGGTGAACCACACCTCGAAAGTCAGAAATGTATCGGCCACCAGAGTACGCCCTTCGTTGGTGAGATCGAAGATGGCAATGACGCTGACCAATGCCGAATGTTTGATCAGCGATACCAGCTCGTTGGTGAGGGGCGGCAGCGTGATACGCACCAGCTGCGGCAGGATCACCTTGCGCAGGGTAATGGCCCGCGACAGGCCTAGGGTACGTGCCGCCTCCCACTGGCCTTGGGGGATCGCCTTGAGCCCCGCCCGCAGCACTTCGGCGGTGAAGGCACCCTGATAGAGAGAGAGGCTCAGCACGGCGCAGGTCAGTGGCGCCAGCCCCAGCATGGGGCCGAGCAGGAAGTAGAGAATATAGAGTTGCACCAGCTGTGGCGTGGTTCGCACCAAACCCAAATAGGCGATGGCAATCAGTGGCCCAAGGCGGGAGGGGAGCAGCCGCAGACTCACCACGCAGATCCCGACCACCAGCGTACCGAGCAAACTGAGCAGAGCGACCTGCAAGGTCACCAGCAAGCCGTTTAGCAGGGATCCGGCATAAAAGGTTCCTTCATCCCATTCGCCTAAAAAAGGCAATACGCGTGGCCACTGCCACTTATATCCCATCGCTTGCGCACCGCTATATATGCTCCAGCCGAGCAGCAGAGAGAGCACAAGAGTGCCACAGAGCCAGCCGAGCAGCCGCACGGGTTTTGCGTTAGTCATGGTAGCTGAGCACCTGCTCCAGAAAGGCTCTGGTTCGCGGCTGGGTCGGGTTGCCAAACAGCTGGGCGGGTGCGGCCGATTCGATGATCCGCCCCTCGTCCATAAAGATGACCCGATCCGCCACCTGACGGGCAAAGCCCATCTCGTGGGTGACGCAGATCAGGGTCATGCCCTCGTCCGCGAGTTCGCGGATCACATCCAGCACTTCGCGGATCATCTCGGGATCGAGGGCCGAAGTGGGCTCATCGAACAGCATCAACTCAGGCTGCATGCAGAGAGAGCGGGCGATGGCGACCCGTTGCTGCTGACCGCCGGAGAGCTGGTGGGGGTATTTGTCAGCCTGTGCCTGAATGCGTACCCGCTCGAGCAAGCCGAGGGCGCGATCCCGCGCCGCTTGTGGCGACAATCCCAGGGTATGCATCGGTGCCACCATCAGGTTTTCCAGCACAGTCATATGGGGAAAGAGGTTGAATTGCTGAAATACCATGCCGACCCGCCCCTTGAGGCTGCGGACATAGGCGGGGCTTACCGGTTCGCCAAAGAGGGATAGCTGGCCGCTATCGATCCCCTCCAGCCCGTTTATGGTGCGGATCAGGGTCGATTTGCCGGAGCCCGAGGGGCCGCAGATCACCCACTTCTCTCCCCGCTCTATGGTGAGGTCAATCTGATTGAGAGCTTGAAAGTCGCCGTAGAATTTGTTGACGCCACAAAAGCGTACGCAGGGTTGCGAGCTGAGCAAGGAGCAGGTTCCACTGAGAATCATTTACGCCATGGTATTGATTTTATAGGAGGATGACAAAGAAAAGCCCCTTGTCAGCCGCGCTATGGCTATTCACAATGGCGCCATTTCGTGATGACAGGAGCTTTTCATGCCTATTACATCCTTGCTGGCCAACAAGCAGGTACAACTGCTGATGCCGCCGGCACTCCGCTATCGCTGCGTCATTTTTCTGCTGTTGCTGGTGAGCTGGAGCGTGGTGGCGGTCTCCTTGTGGGATGGTCGGGAGGGGATGGCGCTGCTCAACTGGGTCGGTACTCTCTTTGGCGGCATCATAGCACTGATGGTGGCCCTGCCGCGTAGCTGGCAACCGTGGCGGCTGGCAGAGCTTGGCTGGGATGAAGCTCATATCTATCTGCTCAATGGCAACAAGAACGAGGCGTTGGCGGTACCGCGCAGCCAGCTGGTTGCTCTCGAACAGGAGCGGCGGGTAGGCCACGATGGCCAGTGGCTCGATTTCAGTCTGGATCTGCAGTTGAGCGAGCCTGAACTTGCCGCTGCCATGGCACTGCTGGATCTCAAGGCGGGTGAGCTGCATCTGGTCAGTCCCTCTGTCTATCGCTTCGGGTTTAAACGGGCCTGGCATGGCCGCCGCGCTCTGCTGCTGCAGCTGGCGGCGTTGCAGTCAGCCTGAATAGACTATTTTCTCGACAATTCCCGGTAAAGCTCGGATACTGCCAGTGACTCGAATTGATCTTGTCTGCACTGTTCACCCAAGAGAACAATCACTTGAAAACAGTGTGGAGAGAGCCACGGCATGAAGCCATGGCAGGGCTGGCATAGGGGTTGTGCCCTTACCGTTATGCTGGTGATTGCATAGAGAAGGCACCTTGAATCGAGAGTGGATGGCATGAAGATTTACGTAGGTAATCTGTCGTACCGCATGACGGCCGACGAACTGAAAACTCTGTTCAGCCAGTTTGGACAGGTCGACAAGGTTGATATCATCATCGACCGCGATACGGGCCAGTCAAAGGGGTTTGGTTTCATTGAAATGCCGGCCAACGCTGACGCTGAAAAGGCGATTGCGGGCCTGCATGGCACTGAAGTTGGTGGGCGCACCGTAACGGTCAACCAGGCCAAACCGAAGACAGATGTCCCCCGTGGCCGCCCTCAGCAGCGCCATCGCTAAGGTGCCTCAGTAATGCAAAACGGCATGGGTTATCCCCATGCCGTTTTTGTTTCTGGTGGTTTTCGCCCGGATCAGGGGACGTCGTAACCGAGCGCAGCCTTGCGAATGCGAAACCACTGTTGACGATCAAGTTTGATGGACTCCGATGCAACGGCGGCAGCAATCCGTTCCCGCTTGCCTGAACCGATGAGCGGCAGCGGCTGGCTTGGCAGCATCATGACCCAGGCATAGACCACCTGTTCGATGGTCTGGGCTCCCACTTCTGCGCGGATCCGCTCAAGCTCCGCCCGCAGCGGCTCGCAAGCGTGATCGTTGAACAGCCGGCCACCGCCCAGGCATGACCATGCCATCGGTTTGATATTGAGCTGTTGGCATTGGTCCAGAGTGCCATCGAGCGTCCCCTCCTGATGCAGCGGCGAGATCTCCAGCTGATTGGTTACCAGCGGGAAGGGGAGGCGGGATTGCAGCAGTTCAAACTGGCGCGCGGTGAAGTTGGAGACCCCGGCATGCTTGATCTTGCCAGCCTGCTTCAGGGTGATGAAGGCATCGGCTACCTCATCGGCGTTCATCAGGGGATCCGGACGGTGGATCAGCAGCAGATCCAGATAGTCGGTGCCGAGTTTGTGCAGCGAGGCGTCGGCACTGGCGATGATATGGGCCTTGCCGGTGTTGTAGTGGTTGAGAGCGTGCTGCGGCTTGGTGGTGAGGGCGATACCGCATTTGGTGACGATCTCCATCCGGTCGCGCAGGGAAGGCTCAAGACGCAGAGCGTTGCCAAAGGCCTCCTCGCACTGGTAGCCACCGTAGATGTCGGCGTGATCGACAGTGGTAACGCCCAGATCCAGATGGTATTTCATCAGGTCTAGCAGGGCGGCCGGGGCGAGATGCCACTCCATCAGGCGCCAGTACCCCATGATGATGCGTGAAAAGCTGGGGCCTTGCGGATGCAGGCTGATGCGGGATACAGACATGGTTGACTCCTTGAAAGGTCAGAAGGATAAATAGCGGCTGTCGGCATCTTGGCCCCATGTCGCTGGCAAAGCAATAATGTGGGTTGGCACGGTTCGTACTTTAGTTCTGATTGGAGAGTGATAGATGGATGGGTTTGCCGAGCGGCTGCAGAGTCTCATCGGAGAGGGGAGCATCAGCGCTTTTGCCCGCAAGGTAGGATTGAGCGAGGCGCTGATCCGCAAATACCTGAAAGGGGCTGAGCCCGGGTTGGCGCGGGCCAACCAGATTGCGATGGGGGCCAACTGTTCGCTCGAATGGCTGGCAACCGGCTGCGGTTATCTCTATCGACAGGCTGAAGTTGTGGATAGAGAGGCGCTCGGGGCGGCGCAGCAACTGCTCCGGGAGCAGCAACCCGAGGCCGTGCTGCCGGATGAGGGGGCGCTGGTGATCCTGCTCGCCTACTACCAGTTTTTGCGCACCCATAAAAAGGGGGACGGGTTTCTCGATCTGGCGCTGGCCCGCGAGTTTGGTCGGCACATCGGAGAAGCTTAGGTGGGTTAACGAGCGGTGTTCAGGCCGGGTCACGGGCCGCGATTATTCTGATACGCTCTAAACAAATTCATGAACCAGGGAATGGCGATGAGTTATCTGATCCTCGGAAGCGGTGCGCTTGGCTCGGCGCTGGCAAGAGAGCTGATGGCAAGGGATGAGACTTTTCTGCTGGCTGGGCGCGACTATCCAAAAGGGCTTCCTGTCGGATCCTTTTTCCCGCTGCAGGAGGTTGACGTCATCTCGTTTGATGCGCTGTTTACGACCTATGATGTGGATCCGCTCCCCTCCGTCGTCATCAACACCATAGGTCTGCTCCATGATGCCCGCTCCATGCCGGAGCGACGGGTTGAGGAGGTCGTGCCCAAGTGGTTGTGTGACAGCCTGCTGGCCAATGCCTGGCCAACGCTGGCTTTGGCGGCGCGCCTGAGCCGGATGATGAAGGGTGATCACCAGGTCTGGCTCTGTGCCATCTCGGATCTGGCGGGCTCTATTACTGCCAACGAGTCGGGGGAGCGCTACAGCTATCGGATGAGCAAGGCGGCGCTCGATATGGGGGTGAAGACCCTTGCACTTGAGTGGGCGGGGCGTTTTGCACAGGCGGGGGTGATTGCGGTCGCGCCCGGCTTGATGGACTCTCCGATGAATGCTCCCTTTCTGGCTGAACTGCCTGCCGACCAGCTGCAGGATCCTGCCGAGGTGGCGAGCAAGCTGCTCAACCTGATCGATGGCTTGTCTTTGTCTCAATCGGGTCAGCTACTGGATCTCAATGGTCAGCAACTCCCCTGGTAAAGGGAGTTGCATGGCTATCTGTGCCCCCGTTTACCTCACATAATCCAGCCTCTCCCCTTGCCAAACAGGGGGGCCATGGCTAACGTCACTCTCCTGTTTCAGGAGGGATCTCATGCGCTATATCGATTTACGAAGTGATACGGTTACCCAGCCGACTGATGCCATGCGTCAGGCCATGCTCCATGCCGAAGTCGGTGACGATGTTTACGGCGAAGATCCGAGCGTCAATGCGCTGGAAGCATATGGGGCCAAGTTGCTTGGCAAGCAGGCTGCTCTGTTTGTGCCATCGGGAACCATGTCCAATCTGCTGGCGGTCATGAGCCATTGCCAGCGGGGTGAAGGCGCCATTCTTGGTGCTGGCGCCCATATCTACCGGTTTGAAGCGCAGGGGAGTGCGGTGCTCGGCTCTGTGGCGCTGCAACCGCTGCCCATGCAGCGTGATGGCACCCTGGCCTTCGACGACATCAAGGCTGCTCTGGCGCCAGACGATGCACATTTTGTCCAGACCCGGCTTATCTGTCTTGAGAACACCCATAATGGCAAGGTGCTACCACTCTCCTACCTGCAAGAGATGGGGGCCTTCGTTGCCAAGCATGGTCTGAAACTGCATCTCGACGGGGCCCGGCTGTTCAATGCGGCCGTTGCCAGCGATATCCCGGCGGAGGTTATTGCCGCGCCGTTTGACAGCATCTCGATTTGTCTTTCCAAGGGGCTGGGTGCCCCGGTGGGATCTCTGCTGGTCGGTGATCGTGACTTTATCGCCCGGGCACGTCGTCTGCGCAAAATGGTAGGTGGTGGCATGCGTCAGGCGGGGATGCTGGCACAAGCAGGCCTGTTTGCCCTCGAGCAACATGTTGCGCGCCTAGCTGATGATCATCGCCGAGCCAAACGGTTGGCTCAAGGGTTGGCTGCGCTGCCGGGCATTGAGCTGGATCTCTCGCTGGTACAGAGCAACATGGTATTTCTGCGCCTTGCCAAAGGGGAGCCGGCACAGCTGCTCGCTTTTATGAAGGAGCGGGGCATTCTCTTCTCCGGTTATGGCGAGCTGCGGCTGGTGACGCATCTGCAGATCAATGACGACGATATCGAAGAGGTTATCGATGCCTTTACCGAGTATCTCGGGGCACGTTGATAACGTTTGTTGATACAGACTCTCGTTTATAGCGAGACTTGTTTATATCGAAACAAAACAGGGCGCCGTGGCGCCCTGTTTTATTAGCCGTCCGGTCAAGCCTGCCGCTGGCCGCTCATCAGCATGGCTTCATCGGTGGCATCGTAGATCATCACCGCGATGTGGGTCACCTGACCACCGAAATCGGCGAGTGGCACCAGAGTCAGATTCTGGAACATATGGGGGGCCGAGCCGGTGATGGGGCGGTAGTTGGAGAAACGCAGCAGATAGGGTTTCTGTTCCCAGGTGCTGAAGGCGCGGTTGTTCAGCTTGAACACCATATTGGCCTTGCGCTCGAACCAGGCCCGATCCACATCGGGGAATAGGTCGAACAGCACGCCATCGCGGACTTCGCCAGCCAGCCGTCCGCTGTGGCTCTCCATAAAGCCGTTCCAAACCTGAACCTTGTACTCCTTGTCGAGCACCACCAATCCAACGTCCAAGTTCTGGACTATGTTCATCAACCAGTGAAATTCGCGGATTTCCATAGTCACTCCTAGAGCATGTGCATGATTTTGTTGTTCATGGTGGCGATGGAATCTTCGGTAAACAGCAGCAGCAGATCGCACTGTACCGCGTAATCCTGGATCCGGTAGTTGATCTCGATGGCCAGCGTGCGGCGCCAGCGGCTCTTGTTGGTGTTGATGAGCTCGTTGATGGGTCTGTGCTGGCCGAGTACCACCGGATGGCCCTGACTGAAGGGGGTGTCGAGCTGGTTGGCGTAGCCGCGCAGGAAGGCACCGATCAGCACGTTGGCGGTATCCATCAGCAGCTCCAGCTCGGCAGTGCGATCCAGCGTTCCCTGATGGTTCATCAGCTTGGCCAGATCCTTGAAGCTGGAGTCATGGAACAGGATCAGCGCTTCGCCTGCGATCCCCGCTCCGATAAAGCCCTGACACACGGCGGAGAGGGTATCCGAGTCGGCGGCGGCAGAGAGGGCCATATGCAACTCTGATACTTCCAGCACGTTGACGTTGGGGATCGGCAACACCACGAAGGCGTTGAGCAGCCGGGCCAGCAGGTCGGCGGCCTGGCCCATGGAGACGTTGGCCAGCTCCTGATAGACGTCGCGGATCTCCGGAGTGATCTTGACGCCTGCATCGGCGACGACGCCACCGGTTGGTGCCGTAGCCGTTGCGGCCGTGTTGCCTGGCTCTGCGCTCCAGAAACCGTGCTGTTTGAGCAGGGCAAGCAGGGTTTCGGGGGCTGCGGGTTTCTTGATGAAATCGAGCGCACCCAGTCCCATCACCCGTTGATAGGCCTCCGGCTGGATGTCACCGGAGACGACGATGACCTTGTTGCGCAGCCCTTCCCGCTGGAGGGTTTCCAGCACGCCATAACCATCCATTTCCGGCATGGTGAGGTCGAGAAAGATGAGGTCACCATGGCCCATCAGCACCTGCTCGATCCCTTCAAGACCATTGGCTGCATAGTGCAAGTCGACTTTCCAGTCGGCGGGGAGGGCCCGCGCCAACTGTTTGCGGGCGAACCCGGAGTCATCACAGATCAATACATTCATGGCGTTAGGCAGGCTCTGTTGGCAAGGAGTGCTATTAAGTGTGGCCCGCTAACGGTCAGATGCAATGGGTGAGGGTATCACCTTGTGAAAATTGATTGTCCCACTGTCTGTTGCGATAGCGCGCGGAATATTTTTCAACAAATTCAGCAAACATCTTAACACGCAACGGGGCGAACTGGTGCTGGCAGCAGAGCATGTAGAAGGGGCGATTGCCGGTTTGCCAGTCGGGCAGCACGGGGCGCAACTGCTCATCCTGCAAGAAGCTATGCACGTAGTGGAGCGGGGCATTGACGATCCCGAGGTGGCGTCTGGCGGCACGTACGGCAGCCTGCGTCTGGTTAACCGCCAGCTTGGCCCCCCGTTTGATGCAGACAAGCTGCCCCTCTTTGTCGGTCAGTTGCCAGTGCTGGTGGGGCCAGCAGTAGATGAGATCGTGCTCTTCCAGCTGATTGGGGTGAGCTGGAGTCCCTTTTTTAGCCAGATAGAGCGGTGAGGCAAAGAGCCCGTACTCGATATGGCCAAGACAGCGCGCATTGGGCAGTGATTGGGGCAGCTCACCGTTGAAGAAAACTAGGTCCCGGTCGTTATCGAACAGGTGCTGGTGATCGTTGGTCTGGGAGATCTCGAATTGCACCGCGGGATAGTGCAACCCGAACTCGGCCAGCATATCGATCAGGATGGTATTGGAGAGGGCGATGGGCGCAGCAATCCGGATAATGCCGGAGATGTCGGCCTCTTTGCCCCGGATCTCGCCGGTGGCCTGTTCGATTTCGCCAAGCGGGGTGCAGAGGCGCTCATAGTAGCGCAGCCCCTCGTCGGTCATCCGAAGTTTGCGGGTCGAGCGGTGTAGCAGGGAACATCCCAAGTGCTCTTCAAGCTGGGATATGCGTCGACTGATGGTGCCTGTTGGCATGCCCAGTGCGGCTGCGGCGTGGGAGAAACCTCCCTCTTGCACCACCTTGACGAACAGGTAGAACTCTTCGATGTGCTTCATAAACGCTGTTCTTGGTGTAACAAGGGGGCCACCTTAAAAAGAGCATTCAGGGTTGGCAAGCGTAATTCAGCGTTTAATTGATCTGGGTTCGATTTCTATTGATACTATTTTGTTACTCACTTATAGGTAGTGTGAAGTCCGGCTGCTGGTACGGGCAGGAGAGGTTAGTTTCGCTGGGTGCTGATTGGCGATACAAGGATGTGCTGATCTGCAAAACAGCCGTTATCTCTTGCCAGAAACTGCAACCGGTGGGTGACAGAGGGGATGATCGCTCCCTCTGGTCGGCTATTTTCCGTCGCAAGAAAATGTGAGCCAGGTCATATATTCGCAGTTTGGTCTCTTTTCAAACATCACCTGAATTTATGAACCGACATTTTGCCGTCATTGCTTCATTTTTGCACATGCTGGCGTCTTTTTGTCTGTTTAACCATCCGCTTGGTTAATTAATGAAAGTTTTATCGCAGAGTAGAGAGAGAGTTATTGTTTTTGATTAGTTTGTTGATAGTAAAGATATTGTATTGAATTGAAAAATTGACATGTATGGTCTCGAGTGGGTAACTCTTAGTGCTTGTTTTATCTGAGAAAAAAAGATAAAAATCGAGCAGACAATGTTTTTTGACAGAGTGAGCTTCGGATTGCGTCATTGCCTGTAATTCAAGATATGCTGCTCTGTCGTCGATATATGAAATGGTTTTCCTGCTCTTGACTAGGTTAGTGAGATACGAGTCGAGAGATATTTGCATCTTGCATTCTGCCTGTGGCAGCTTGCGTGATCCGTTTTCCGGTGGCCAGTGACCCTTCCGCATGAATGACATTAACCAGATGAATACGCTTGATGAACGGTTACTGAAAACCATGGACGTGCTGCATACACCGATCTGGGTGTATGACATCGAGCATCACCATATTTTCTGGGCAAACCGTGCCGCACTCTTGGTGTGGGAGGCAGCCTCCCTCGATGAGTTATGCGCGCGGGATTTCTCTGCCGATATGGCAACCGCTATCGATCTGCTGTTGCAGCGCTATCTCGGCGATTTTCAGCTGGGGCGCAGCTACAACGAGTGGTGGACCCTATCTCCAAAAGGGATAAAGAAGCAGATTTATCTGCGTCTTTCCGGGGTGCAGATCGCGGGGCGTTTGATGATGATGACCGAGGCGGTGCTCGACTCGGATACCCTCTATCAGGAATCTTCTCTGGCGACTGGCGATACCCTGGCCTGTCTGTTTGACAGCAAAGGGGCGTTCGAGAGTGGCAATTACCACTTCGAGATGTGCTTTGGCCACCGGATCACCCAGCTCTCCCAGGTTTTTGCCAACAAGGATGGCGGCTTTTACCAGAAGCTGTCCCGTCTTGATGAGGTGGTGACCGAGGGGGAGTGCCGCACCCTCAAGGGGATGCGCTGGTTCCAGTATCAGTTCCGTTACATCCAGCAAGGGGCGCGGATCCTGCTCACCATGCGGGATATCACCGATCGCAAACTCGAAGAGCTGGAGCATCGCCACCTTGCCTGGCACGACTCGTTGACCGGATTGCTCAACCGCTATGGCTTGATGAAATCCCTCGAGGCTTATTGCGGCCTGGGTGAGCGTTTCGCGCTGGTCTTCATGGATCTGGATAACTTCAAGCTGGTCAACGACAACTACGGCCACAAGGCGGGCGATCGCCTGCTGGAGCGGGTCGCCGGTCGCCTCAAGCAGATTTGCCCGCGAGATGTGGAGTTGGCGCGCCTTGGTGGAGACGAGTTTACTGCGCTGGTACCGCTTGGCAGCAACGGTGAAAGGGCTCAGGAAATCGCCGATCAGATGCTCTCCCAGATGACGCGCCCGCTGCAACTGAGCGGCCTGCCGGAAGTGACCATTGGCGGCAGTATCGGTATTGCCATCTATCCCGATGACGCGGATGACGGTGACAACCTGATCACCCGGGCCGATATGGCCATGTATCAGGCCAAGCAGATGGGACGGTTGCGCTGGCAGCGTTTTACTCCCAGCATGCAGCAGACCCTGCAGCGCAAGTTGAACCTCAAGCAGTTCCTGGCCAAGGCAATTGGCCGACAGGAGCTGAGTCTCTGTTACCAGCCGCAGGTGGATACAGCAAAAGGCGCGTTGATTGGCTACGAAGCGCTGCTGCGCTGGTACAACCCGATACTGGGTCATGTCTCGCCTGTGGAGTTTATTCCGCTGGCCGAGGAGATGGGGCTGATCCGCGAGATCGGCAGCTGGGTGCTTGGCACAGCACTGGCTCAGGTGGCGCAGTGGGAAAAGCAGTTTGGCAAGCGAGTGCCCGTTTCGGTGAATCTCTCCGGTTTCCAGCTATCTTCCTCGTTGCCGGTGCAGGTGCGTCAGCAGCTTGAGCTGTATGGCGTTGAGGCATCACTCCTGACTCTGGAGCTGACCGAAACCGTATTGATGCTCGATATGAAGGGGTGTCTCGGTATTCTGGATGCCTTGAGCGATCAGGGGATCAATATCGCCATCGACGACTTCGGCACTGGCTACTCATCACTGGCCTACCTTAATCGGCTGCCTATCGACACCATCAAGCTGGATCGCTCCTTTGTGGTCGGGCTCAATCTGCCGGTGATCCGGGCGACAGCCGCCATGGCTACCAGCCTTGGTCTCGGCATCATGGCCGAAGGTGTAGAGGATCCACATGAGCTTGATGCGCTGCAGACTCAGGGGTGCCATGTGTTCCAGGGCTATCTCTTCAGCAAGCCGCTGACGGTGGCGCAAGTCGAGGAGAGCGGCTTTGTGGTCGAGTGTCCGGTAGGGCGTTATCCACTGGTCAGCATTTGAATGGCAGGATAGTGAATGTGCGTCAGGCCACAATTTGGCATTTTATATTGAATTAATTAATCTAAATTAATCGATTCTTTGCAGTGCGTCATGGGTGTTGACGGTAAGGATTGCTAGCATGCGGCCTCATTTCTAGGGAAAGGAGTATCGCAATAATGAGTCATGCTGCAACCAAGGCCCGCCCGGCCAGCCCACCCAGTGGCTGGCTGAACCGTTTCCTCAATGGCGTCGAGAAAGCCGGGAACAAGTTACCCGACCCCGCCATGCTGTTTCTCTACGCCCTGCTGATCGTCTGGATCGGCTCCTGGGTGTTGTCCCAATTCCAGTTTGATCTGGTCAATCCCCGTACTGGCGAAGCGGTCGTGGTCAACAACCTGCTGACCGGCGCCGGTCTGGCCGAGTTTCTCTCCACCATGGTTACGACCTTTACCGGCTTTGCCCCGTTAGGCATCGTGCTGGTGGCTATGCTGGGGGTTGGGGTGGCCGAGCAGTCCGGTTTCATCAATACCGGCCTGAAAAAGCTGCTGAAAGTGACCCCGGCCCGTTTCCTCACCCCCATGTTGATCCTGGTGGCCATCGTCAGTCATACCGCAGCGGATGCGGGTTATGTGCTGGTGATCCCCATTGGCGGCATTATCTTCCACGCCGCGGGTCGTCATCCGCTGGCGGGTATCGCTGCCGCGTTTGCCGGTGTTTCAGGCGGTTTTGCCGCCAACTTCCTGCCATCCGGTGGCGATGCCTTGCTGCAGGGCTTTACCCAGTCTGCTGCCCAGATCCTTGACCCCGAGTACATGGTCAATACCCTGTGCAACATCATCTTTACCGGTGCATCCTCCCTGTTGATCATCTGCGTCGGCTGGTTTGTCACCGAGAAGGTGGTGGAGCCCCGTCTCAAGCATGTCGCGCTCAACGACGATCTGGAGAGTGCCGACGATATGGGCCGCTATACAGCTCAGGAGAGCCGTGCTTTCAACTGGGCCGGTTTTGCCATGCTGGCTGCCATCGTGCTGCTGGCGCTGGCGCTCTCCCCGAGCGATTCACCGCTGCGTGCTGCCGATGGTTCTCTGACCACCTTTGCCGCCCCCGTGATGAAGTCCATCGTGCCGCTCATCTTCCTGCTCTTTATCCTGCCGGGGATTGTCTACGGCTTCGTGGCGGGCAACTTCAAGAGTGGCAAGGATGTGATCGACGCCATGTCGGCCACCATGAACAAGATGGGCTCCTACATGGTGATGGCCTTCTTCTGCGCGCTCTTCATCAAGGCGTTTGGCGATTCCAATCTGGGCACCCTGCTGGCCCTTTCCGGTGCCGAGGTGCTCCATGCACTGGCGTTGCCCGGTGAAATCACCATTGTCGGAATGATCCTGCTGACTGCGACCGTCAATCTGGTGGTGGGGTCGGCATCCGCCAAGTGGGCGCTGATCAGCCCCATTCTGGTGCCGATGCTGATGGCTGTCGGGATCTCCCCCGAGCTGACCCAAGCGGCATACCGTGTTGGTGATTCCGCTTCCAACATCATCACCCCGTTGATGGTCTTCTTCCCGCTGGTGGTGGTCTATTGCCAGCAGTATGTGAAGAGCACCGGGATCGGCACTCTGGTCTCCATGATGCTGCCTTACTCGCTGGCCTTCCTGGTGAGCTGGACCATCTTCCTGCTGCTCTACTGGGCGCTTGGCTTCCCGCTCGGGTTGCAAGCACCGTATGTCTATCCGGCCCCCTGAGCGGGGTATGCGAGGGAGCCTTGGGCTCCCTCGTTTTTTTCGCTATGGTGTTACCTCACTCTGGAGGTGCCATGAATCAGACCATCGATCTTATCCTTTCCCATCGCTCCATTCGTCAGTTCACTGCCGAGCCCATCAGTTCGCAGCAGCTGGACGCCATTCTGGCCGCCGCCCAGTCGGCATCGACCTCAAGTTTTCTGCAGGTGACCAGCATCATTCGGGTGACCGGGCCTGAAGCTCGCAAGCAGCTGGCACAGCTGGCAGGCAATCAGCCCTATGTTGAACAAGCGGCGGAGTTTCTGGTGTTTTGCGCCGATTACCACCGCCACAGCCAGATAGTGCCAGATGCCCAGACCGGCTATGCGGAGCAGCTGCTGATCGGTGCCATCGACGGTGCCATCATGGGGCAAAATGCCCTGCTGGCGGCGCAGTCGCTGGGGCTGGGCGGGGTTTATATCGGTGGTCTGCGCAACCATCCGGCCGAGGTGAGCGAGCTGCTGGGCTTGCCTGATCGGGTGATCCCGCTCTTTGGCCTCTGCCTCGGTCATCCTGCCCAGCAGCCTGAGCAGAAACCACGTTTGCCACGGGCACTGGTGGTGCATCAGGAGCGCTATCAGCGCGAGCTGGATCGCGACTTGCTGGCTCACTACGATCAGCTGATTGAGGCCTACTATCAGGCTCGCAGCAGCAACAACAAGCAACAGACCTGGAGCGGCCAGATCCGCGCCATCCTGACCAAGGAGTCCCGTCCTTTTATGCTGGGCTTCCTGCAATCCCGAGGCTTTAACCTCAAGTAATGAGCCTGATGGGCGATACTAAAAGGGAGCGTGCATCTTGTGCGCTCCCTCTTGATCCTGCCATCTCTCCGGGAGCTGCCGCCCAGCTTGGTGACAAATCGTGGGCAAGGGGGGATCTGCAGGCTACCTTAAGTGGGTAAGCTGTTGTAGGATCACGCAATTGGATTGGGACAGGGGTTTGAACATCCTATGATTTTAACTTTGGTATTGCTGTCTATTGGCGCACTCCTGTTTTTGGTTATCGCCTATAACGTGGTGCAGCAATATAAGCAGAAAGCTGAGTCGGATAAGCGCCACGCGGTTGCCAGACACAAAACGGTGGCTGACGAGACCGAAGAGGTGCTGCTGAACGTCAATCTGGTGCCCTTTTCCAAAAACATGGTGCTGCTGATGCAACACCGCATTCTGGATGCCTATCGCGCTATTGCCCAGGTGATGCCAAACAGCCAGATCAAGCAGCGCATCGTTGATGTGCAGACCCAGATCAAGAATGTGCAGGAGAACTACAGCGCGCAGGATGAGGGGCACTTCAAGACGCCCGAGTCCGATCGCCAGGCCATCCAGATGCTGCAGCTGGTCAAGAAGATGCGGGCCGTGCTGCGGGTCGAGCACAACAAGGGCAAGATTGATCCACAAGGGTTTGCCCAGGAAGATCGCCGCCTCGAGCTGATGCAGCTGAAGATCAATATCTCGAATCTGGTCAAGCGGGCGATGGACGCCCGTATTCAGGGCCAGTACGGCACTTGCCGCCAGCTCTACACCAAAGGGCTCTCCGCCATGGCCAGTGTAGTGGACAAGGATCCCTATCTGCTGGCTCGTGAAGAGGATATGCGGCAGGGGCTCAAGGAGCTCGAAGAGCTGCAGCAGCAAAACAGCGCGCAGGATCTGCAAAACATCAAGGACAAGGAAGCCGACGAGCTCGATGTCCTGTTTCAACCCAAGAAGAAATGGTAAGCATGTCTCACCCACTCGATTCTACTTTGGGGCCGATGGCCCCTTTTGTTGCCCGGTTGTTGGCTGAATTGGCCGAATGTGGCCTCTCTTTCACTGAACCTCACATCGACCACCTCTGCTATCGTGCCGCCACCTTGCCCGAATATCAGCACCTCGACGAACTCTTGTCAGGGGCAGGGGAGTTGCTGGTGGAAGGGATGATTGGTGGTCGTCCCATCGCTACTTATCAGCTGCATCAGCCAGTACAGGTCGGAGCGGTACGCGTTCCCTGCATCGAGCTGGCCGCGCCCAAACCGGGCCGCACTCATCAGGCCGGGCTTGAGCATATCGAGCTGGTGGTGCCTTCCCTTCAGACACTGGTGGAGTGCCATCCCGAGCTTCCCTTTAAAACCGGCAACATGCTGGATAGTCGCAATCCCGATGTGGCGCTGATGCTGCCTTCCGGGCAGATCAAGTTTCACCTGCGCCCGCTGGCCGAGGTGATCGCCGAAGAGGTGGCGACAGGTGCAGTGGTGGCGGTACCTGACGACTATTTCGAGACCCACTAAGGGCTTGGAAGATTGATATCGGTAGATAGAGAGGGGCACCCGGGGGACCCTCTCTTCTTATTTGTGTTTACGCGAAGTGGTGAGGCGTCAGCCCATGCTCGCCGCGTTGTTTCAGGCGGCCTAGCCAGATCCCAAGGCCTGCGGTCAGGATCAGCACCAGCTCGATCCCCAGCACCAGCCCGCCCAGTCCTCCCTTCTCCCAGAAGGGATGGAGGTAGAGCCCCCCCAGACTGGCGCCCAGATAGTAGGCCACCAGATAGAGGGAGGAGGCGAGCGCCCGATTGTGTTCGACATGGTGGCCGACCCAGGCGCTGGCACAAGCGTGCGCCATGAAAAAACCGAAGCTCGAGATGAGCAGGCCGCTCAAAATGGCGGGCAGAGTGCCTTGCAGCAAGCAGAGGCTACCGAGCGCCATGAGGGCAATGCCGCCAAGCAACATGCGCTGTGCTCCCCAGCGATTGGCGCAGCGACCGCTGAGAGAAGAGGCGACCGTACCCGAGAGATAGGTGAGAAAGAGCATGCCGAGCCACTGGGTCGGCAGGGAGAAGGGGGGCTTGGCCAGCAAAAAGGTGAGATAGCTGAACTGGTTCAAAAAGACCATGAAGTTGAGCCCGCCAATCAGATAGGCCCCCACCAGCAGCGGGTTGGTCAGATGACCACGCAGGGCGAGGGCAAACTGGCCCGGAGCCGGATTGACGGGAACAAAACGAGCCTGTTTTGGCAGTAGCCAGAAGACCAGCGGCAAGAGCGACAGGCTGATCACGCCGACCCCGAGGAAGGTGTGTTGCCAGTCGCCAAACCAGCCGGCCAGCAGCCCGCCCACCACGCGCCCCGCGATCCCACCAAGGGAGTTGGCGGCGATATAGACTCCGACCGCCGAGAGCAGTGCCCGCTTGCTGAACTCCTCGCCCATATAGGCGATAGCTGTTGCCGGCAGGCCCGCAAGCAGCGCGCCTTGCAGCACGCGCAGTATGAGCAGGGTGCGAAACTGTTCGACGAGAGGGATCAGCAGGGAGAGCAGGATGGCCAGGGTGAGGGTTCCCAGCATGATCTGGCGACGGCCATGGCGATCCGCCAGTCGGGCACAGAGCAGCAGGGAGGTAGCCAGCCCGGCGGTACAGCCCGCCAGCGTCCAGCTGGCGGCGAGCGAGTTGACCGAGAAGACCTGAGCCAGCAGCGGGAGCAGGGGATGAGTTTGATAGAGATTGAGAAAGACCAGAAAGGATCCCAGGCTGAGCGCCAGGGTGGCGCGTATCCATTCACGACTACCGGCTTCGATCATTGCATATCGTCCTGACCATTTTTCATCAGGGTAAGGCACGCATAGATATAAATATAATATATTTAAGTTATCCATCTCATAAGATGAATTGATACATGGACCTGAAACAACTCACCTATCTGCTGGCGGTCAGGGATGCCGGCTCTTTTACCCGGGCGGCCAACAGCCTGCATGTGGCCCAGCCCGCCATCAGTATGGCCATTGCCAAGCTGGAGCAGCAGCTTGAGCTGCGCCTGTTCGACCGTCAGGACAGGTCGGTACGGCTGACGCCGGAGGGGGAGGTGCTCTGTCGCCACGCCGAGCGTCTGTTGTTGCAGATGCACCAGGCTGAGGCCGAGATGGCTGAGCTCAAGGGGCTGGAACGGGGGGAGGTGCGTATCGGGATCCCCTACATGATGGGTTCTTACTACTTTCCTTCGCGCCTGATGGCTTTCAAACACCGCTATCCCGGGCTCAAGATCCGGGTGGAGGAGGCGGGCACCCGGGAGCTGCTGAGCCGGATGGTGGATGGCACTCTGGATCTCGCCATCCTGATCACCAGTGATCTGCCCCCGGCCATTGAAGGGGCCCATCTGCTGAGCGAAGAGATGCTGATGGTGGTGGGGGAGGATCATCCGCTGCGCGGCGCAGCATCCGTCACGCTCGCCCAGTTCTTTACTCAGGAGCTGGCACTGTTCCGGCGTGGCTTTTACCACCGGGAGCACATGGAGGCGCTGGCACAGAAGCTGGGGGTTGAGCCCGACATCGCCTTCGAGAGCAACCTGATCCCCCTGCTCAAGGCGGTGGTGCGTCAGGGTTTTGCCGTGACCACCTTTTTGCGGATGGTGCTGGAGGAGGAGCCGGATTTGTGCGGCGTGCCTTTCGAACCTCCGATTTTTCTCGATCTCTGCGTAGCGTGGCGACGGGGTGATCCGCTCTCCATGGCCAACCGTGCCCTGCGCGATTTCTTGCTCAAAGATCGCCCAGCCTGATGGGGCCGGGCCGTGTCGACAGTGGGCTGGCAAAAGTTGATTACTATTAGTGGTGTCTCCGCCAGAGGATTGCGCCATGAAGCTGCAGCAACTGCGTTATATCGTCGAAGTGGCGAATCACGGCCTTAATCTGTCGGCGACAGCCGAGAGCCTCTATACCTCCCAGCCCGGGATCAGCAAGCAGGTACGGATGCTAGAAGATGAGCTTGGCATCCAGATCTTCGAGCGAAGCGGCAAGCATCTGACCCGGATCACCCCGATCGGTCAGGAGGTGATCAAGGTCGCGACCGACGTGCTGGAGAAGGCGGCAACCATCAAGACGATGGCGAGGGCTCATATCCACCCGGAACAGGGACAGCTCACCGTCGCCGCGACCCATCTGCAAGCCCGCTATATCCTGCCTGACCTAATCAAGGGGTTTGTCGCCCGTTTTCCCAAGGTGACGCTCACCCTGATGCAGGGAGATGCAGCAACATGTTGCAGTGCCCTGCAAAGCGGTAGCGCTCAACTGATGTTGCTTGATGATATCGAAGATCATCACGACGAGGGCTTACTGATCCTGCCGAGCTTTCGCTGGCTGCGGGGGCTGGTGGTGCCGGCGGGCCATCCTGTGGCGGCACGCTCGCCGAGTTCACTGGCTGACTTGGGCAATGTGGCGCTGATCAGTGACGGACGATCATTGGCACCCACGTCAGCCCATGAGGAGCATCGCATAGCCTGTCTGGCCCGTGACAGCGACGTGCTGAAAACCTATGTCAGGCAGGGGATGGGGTTTGGCATCATGGCAATGCTGGCCCGGGAAACGGGTCGCGATGATGATCTGGTGATGAAGGCGCTGCCCGATCTGCCGGCCGGTATGGCGGCAATTGGCCTGCGCAGAGGGGCATTTGTACCGGCTTATCTTTATGATTTCATTGCGCGGCTTGTACCGACGCTCAGCCATGAGCGGCTTGATGAGTATCTTGCCGCACCTAATCAGCGGGAGTGGCAGGCGCTGCTGGCCACCTTGCCCGAGCGCTGAGAAGCGCTCTAGTACAAATAAAAAAACGCCTCCACAGGGAGGCGTTTTTCATTGCCGGTCAGCATCTCTGTCAGCCAACATCACTTTTTCAACATGTGATCCAGTTTGCTGGCCTTGGTCGAGAGGTAGAATTCGTTGTGGGGATTGCGCCCCTCCTGCAGGGGAACTCGCTCGGCCACCGGAATGCCAAAGGATTCCATCGCCTTCATCTTGCGCGGGTTGTTGGTCATCAGCTTGAGGGATTGCACCTCCAGCTGTTTGAGCATGTCGGCACAGATGGTGTAGTCGCGCATGTCGGCGGCAAAGCCGAGCGCTACGTTGGCCTCAACGGTATCGGCGCCCTGATCTTGCAGGTGATAGGCGCGGATCTTGTTCAAAAGGCCGATACCGCGACCCTCCTGACGGACATACAACAGCACGCCACGGCCCGCCTTTGCGATGTTCTCCAATGCGGCTTGCAGCTGGAAACCGCAATCACAGCGCAAGCTGAACAGGGCGTCGCCGGTCAGACATTCGGAGTGAATACGCCCGAGAACGGCTTCAGCACCAGTGATATCGCCCATCACCAGGGCTGCGTGATCCTTGCCTGTGCCGGTTTCCTGAAAACCTACCAGCGTGAAGGTGCCCCAAGGGGTTGGCAACTTGGATTTGGCCACTAGGGTAACGCTGCTCATAGGTTGCTCCTTACTACAACTGCTCAGAAAAAGGGGCCCAGTTTAGCGCGCCTTCTGGATGACGACCATAAGAACAAGTCCCCGCATTGATTAATGAAATAGTGAAGCAAATCAACAGATGGTGTCATTGGCATCCCTATTTTCCCCTTTTGCGCAAATCTGGTGACAGATAACTGCCAGCGCCGGCACATTCGGGTATAATCGGCGCCCATTAACTCGCTCCAAGGAGCGGGAGCAACATTGTGCAGGAGAGAAGTTATGCCTCAGATGGCCCCCGTAATGACAATTGATGGCCCAAGTGGTGCTGGCAAGGGCACCTTGTGCCAGTTGCTGGCAGAAAAGCTGGGTTGGCACCTGCTCGACTCCGGCGCCATCTATCGGGTGTTGTCACTGGCTGCCCTGCATCATGATGTCGAGCTCGATTCCGAAGCCGCGCTGGTGCCGCTGGCCGCCAATCTGGATGTGCAGTTTCAGGTGGAAGGTGATCTGGTCAAGGTAATACTGGAGGGAGAGGATGTCTCCCGTACCATCCGGACCGAGCAGGTCGGGAACGCCGCCAGTAAAATCGCGGCGTTCCCGCGCGTGCGTGAAGCGCTGCTGCGCCGTCAGCGGGCATTTCGTCAGGCGCCTGGTTTGATTGCCGATGGCCGTGATATGGGCACCGTGGTTTTCCCTGAAGCCGAAGTGAAGATTTTCCTCGACGCAAGTGCCGAAGAACGGGCTCAGCGCCGCTATAAGCAGTTGCAAGATAAGGGCTTTGATGTTAACTTTGAGTGTCTTTTAACCGAGATCCGTGAGCGTGACGATCGCGATAGAAATCGCGCCGTTGCCCCTCTGAAACCGGCAGAAGATGCTCTCGTGGTGGATTCAACCACCATGACCATAGAAGAGGTACTGGCAACAGTGCTCGCCTATGCAGAGCAACAACTCGGAGATGCCAGCGCAAGCTGACATCCGGTCGTCTGCACCATGGATGGCGCAGATTATTAAAAACAACCCCGCTTGTGCTGGATGACAAGTGGATGTTTCATTTGTGACATAAACTAATGATCGAATCTTTTGCTCAACTCTTTGAAGAGTCCCTGAACGCCGTTGAAACCCGTCAAGGTTCCATCGTCAAGGGTACTGTCGTTGCTATCGAGAACGGTTTCGTACTGGTTGACGCCGGTCTGAAATCCGAGTCCGCTATCCCGGCTGAAGAATTCAAGAACGCCATGGGCGAGCTGGAAATCAACGTAGGTGACTCCGTTGACGTGGCTCTGGACTCTATCGAAGATGGTTTCGGCGAAACCAAGCTGTCCCGCGAAAAAGCCAAGCGCCACGAAGCCTGGCTGCAGCTTGAAAAAGCTTACGAAGAGCAAGCTACCGTTATCGGTATCATCAACGGCAAGGTCAAGGGTGGTTTCACCGTTGAACTGAACGGCATCCGTGCCTTCCTGCCGGGTTCTCTGGTTGACGTGCGTCCGATCCGTGACACCGCTCACCTGGAAAACAAAGAACTCGAGTTCAAAGTCATCAAGCTGGACCAGAAGCGCAACAACGTTGTTGTTTCCCGTCGCGCAGTGATCGAAACCGAGAACACCTCCGAGCGTGAAAGCCTGCTGGCTAACCTGCAAGAAGGTCAAGAAGTTAAGGGTATCGTCAAGAACCTGACCGACTACGGTGCATTCGTAGATCTGGGCGGTGTTGACGGCCTGCTGCACATCACCGACATGGCGTGGAAGCGCGTTAAGCATCCTTCCGAAATCGTCAACGTTGGCGACGAGATCGCTGTCAAGGTTCTGAAGTTCGACCGCGAGCGTACCCGTGTATCTCTGGGTCTGAAGCAACTGGGCGAAGATCCGTGGGTTGCTATCGCCAAGCGTTACCCGGAGACCACCCGTCTGTCTGGCCGCGTGACCAACCTGACCGACTACGGCTGCTTCGTTGAAATCGAAGAAGGTGTTGAAGGCCTGGTACACGTATCCGAGATGGATTGGACCAACAAGAACATCCACCCGTCCAAAGTTGTTAACGTTGGCGACGTGGTTGACGTAATGGTTCTGGACATCGACGAAGAGCGTCGTCGTATCTCCCTGGGTCTGAAGCAGTGCAAATCCAACCCGTGGCAGCTGTTTGCCGAAACTCACGCCAAAGGCGACCGTGTTTCCGGCAAGATCAAGTCTATCACTGACTTCGGTATCTTCATCGGTCTGGACGGCGGCATCGACGGTCTGGTTCACCTGTCTGACATCTCCTGGAACAACCAGGGCGAAGAAGCAGTTCGTGAATTCAAGAAAGGCGACGAGATCGAAGCCGTTGTTCTGCAAGTGGACCCGGAGCGTGAGCGCATCTCCCTGGGCGTCAAGCAGATCGAAGAAGACCCGTTCAATAAGTACCTGTCTGACAACAAGAAAGGTGCTATTGTGAAGGGTAAGGTTACCGAGGTTGATGCCAAAGGTGCCGTTATCGAACTGGCTGACGGCGTAGAAGGCTACCTGCGTGCCTCCGACGCTGCTCGTGACCGCGTAGAAGACGCCACTCTGGTGCTGTCTGTTGGTGACGAAGTTGAAGCTAAATTCATGGGCGTTGATCGTAAGAACCGCACCGTAAGCCTGTCTGTCCGTGCTAAGGACGAAGCTGACGAGCGCGTTGCTATCGATAACCTGAACCAGCAAGAAGAAGTTGTGTTCAGCAATGCTATGGCTGAAGCGTTCAAAGCCGCCAAGGGTGAGTAATCCTTGATGCAAGAAAAGGGCGGCATTGCGCCGCCCTTTTTTATCCTGGCAAAATGATTATTGCATGTGATCGGGGAAGGAGATTTAACGTTATGACCAAATCAGATCTCATCGAACAACTGGCAGCCAGCCGCATGCATATGCCGGCCAAGGATGTCGAAGCCGCCATCAAGGAGATCCTTGAGCAGATGGCGTCGACCTTGCAAAACGGCGACCGGATTGAAATCCGTGGATTCGGCAGTTTTTCACTGCACTATCGTGCCCCTCGTGTGGGCCGTAACCCCAAGACCGGGGACAAGGTTGAACTGACCGGGAAATATGTCCCGCACTTCAAGCCTGGCAAAGAGTTGCGCGAGCGCGTCAACATCATCGAATAATGCGAAAATGGGCATACCTCGGGTATGCCTTTTTTGTTTTTGGCACACAAATCGTGCCAACCATCTTGTTTATCAAACTCTTTTCCCATTCACTCTAGAGTCTGCCTGTGATTTTAAGGATAATCAGCCTCTCATTAGATACTGACAGGGAGCTCTTATGAAGCGTATTTTGGCCCTCATTCCGCTAGTGCTGGTGTTTGTCCTCACCCTGGCGTTAGGCTCACAAAATGGCCAACTGGTTCAGTTCAATTACCTGATTGCTCAGGGCGAATTCTCCCTCACCATGTTGCTGGGATTCTTTTTTGCCGGTGGTTTCATGCTGGGCTGGCTGGTATTCGGCCTGCTTTTCCTGCGCTTGAAGCTGCAAAACCGCACCCTTAACCGCACCATGCGTCGTCAAACCCGCGAGTTGGAGCTGGCCCGTTCAGCGGGTAAGGAATAATGTTCCTCAATGCTTGAACTGCTTTTCCTGCTGCTGCCCATTGCCGCCGGTTATGGCTGGTACATGGGGCGCAGGAGTGTTCGCCAGGACACCCAGAAACAGAGTAACCAGTTTTCCCGCCAATATGTGGCGGGCCTCAACTATTTGCTGTCCGATGAATCCGACAAGGCGGTGGATCTCTTTATCCAGCTGCTGGAAGTGGACAGTGAAACCATTGAAACCCATCTCTCTCTCGGCAACCTGTTTCGCCAGCGTGGCGAGGTAGACAGAGCCATCAAGATCCACCAGAACCTGGTCACCCGCCAGTTGACTCGCGAGCAGCGCCAGCTTGCGCTGCAGGAGTTGGCCCGCGACTTTCTTGCCGCTGGTTTGCTGGACCGGGCCGAAGCGCTCTGGAACGAGCTGTGCGAAGACAGTGACTTCGAAGAGACGGCACTGGCCCAGCTGTTGATCATCCATCAGCAACTGCGTGACTGGGACAATGCCATCTCGGTGGCGGTTCGCCTGCAAAAGTATCAAGGCAAGAAGCTGGCCGAACCTATCTCCCACTTTTATTGCGAGCAGGCTGAAAGCGCGCTGCGTGACGGCGACAAGTCCACTGCGCTTGCCAAGTTCAAGCGAGCGCTCAGCGTCAATTCGGGCTGTGCCCGCGCCAGTCTGCGTCTGGCTGAGCTGGCAATGGAAGAGGGGGAGTATGAACAGGCCAGCAAGGAGCTGCTGCGGGTATTTGAGCAGGACATCGATTTTGCCTCGGAAGCGATGCCCAAGCTGCTTGAGTGTTATAAGCAATTGGGGCGTACTTACACCCTGATCCCGCTGCTCGAGAAAGCGGTTGAAGAGCATGCTGGCGTGACGGTTACGCTGGCTCTGGCCCAGCTGGTCGAGGAGCGCGATGGCTTGAGTCAGGCTCGCGCCCTGGTGCTACGCCAGTTGCGCCGTCACCCCTCCATGAAAGGGTTCTATCAACTGGTCGGCTTTCAGCTGGCCAGTGCAGAGGAGGGACCTGCCAAGGAGAGTCTCGAGCTGTTGCAGCAGCTGGTTGGCGAACAGATCAAAATCAAATCAACCCACAAGTGTCGGCAGTGCGGCTTTGCCACTCACTCGTTGTTCTGGCAGTGCCCATCCTGCCGGCAGTGGGGTTCCATCAAGCCGATCCGTGGTCTGGACGGTGAATAACCATCAATAGGAAGTGAGATGCTCGATCCAAAAGTACTGGTAGCGCTGGATTATCAGAACGAAGCTGATGCCTTGGCGTTCATTGAACGTATTTCTCCGGCCGAGTGCCGTCTCAAGGTTGGCAAGGAGATGTTTACCCTGTTTGGCCCGCAGTTTGTACGCCAGCTGGTTGCCAAGGGATTTGATGTCTTTCTGGATCTGAAATTTCACGATATTCCCAATACCGTCGCCAAGGCGGTCGCAGCCAGTGCCGAGCTCGGCGTCTGGATGGTCAATGTGCATGCCAGTGGTGGCGAGCGAATGATGCGGGCAGCCGTCGATGCGCTGCAGCCTTATGGCGACAAGGCGCCACTGCTGATTGGGGTGACCGTGCTGACCAGCATGGAACAATCCGACATGGCGCCGCTGGGCCTTGATGTGACCCCTGCCGAGCAGGTGATCCGGCTAGCCAGGCTGACCAAAGAGTCCGGGCTTGACGGTGTGGTTTGCTCGGCCAACGAAGCGCGCGAGCTGAAGGCGTTGCTGGGTGCTGATTTCAAGCTGGTGACCCCGGGGATCCGTCCAAGCGGCTCCGAAGCAGGTGATCAGCGCCGCGTGATGACACCAAAAGCCGCTGTGGATGCGGGGGCTGACTATCTGGTGGTTGGCCGTCCCATCACTCAGGCTGCGGATCCTGCAGCCATGCTGGCAACCATCAATCGCGAGCTGGCGGGGGCGTAATCCCTGCCGTCACCGAGACCGGGTGCAGGCCGAGTAGCAGGCCTGCACCTGCACCAATCAGATGAGATTCTATGTGGACTCTGGCTCCGATCAGGGTCGATATCGGACTTTCGCCCGCATTGTAGAAATCCATTCCCAGCTTGAGCCCCACACCAGCCAGCAACAGCCAGCCCGATGTACGGCGACCATGGCGGATATCCTGCATGGCTCCCCAGACAAACAGTCCGTGCAGTGAGCCCGACAGCCCCATATACCACTGGGTGTGCGGGCACCAGAACCAGATCCCGAGCCCCACGGCACTCCAGAGCAGCAGCATCAGGAGTGGCAGCCGGTTATTGCCCAGGTAGTCGCGAAACAGACAGGAGAGGATAATTAAACCTGCCAGATTGAGCAGCAGATGCCACAGATTGGTATGAGCCAGATTGCCTGTTATGATCCGCCACCCTTCACCGTGAGCAATCTCTGTCCGGTCGAAGGAGAGCCGGAGATCCGGCACGGTAAAAAAGAGCAGCAAGCTGGTGAGAGAGAGCGTGATAACCCAGAGCAATCCAGATTTTTCTGACGACATGAAACAGCCCAACGACAAAAACAGTCGATACTGTACACGCTGTACCCGAGCCCTCAAAGCGTGCCTGTGCGAATATATCGTGCCACTTGAAAACCGTACGCCTCTCTACATTCTTCAGCATCCCTATGAAGTAGCCCACCCAAAGGGCACGGCAGCACTGCTGGCTGCCTCGCTGCAACAGGCAGAGATCCGGGTCGGGGAGGATTTTTCCGGCGATAGGTGGCTCAACGACCTGCTTGCCGACCCCTCTTTGCGCTGTTATCTGCTCTGGCCGGATGAAGAGTCCATTTCACCTGCTGAGCTCAGAGAGAAGATGGCGAGCGTCTCACCAGCTGCGACCGCCGTAGCGTTTATTCTGCTCGATGGCACCTGGCGCAAAGCCTTTCGGATGTTGCAGAGCAACCCGGCACTGGCCCGCTTGCCGCGGATCGGGCTTGGCGCCATCGCAGGGCAATATGCCATTCGTAAAAAGCCGTTTCCTGAAGCCCTCTCGACGATAGAGGCGGGCTACCATCTGTTATCTCAATGGGAGGGCGAGCCAGAACGCTATGCCCCCCTGCTTACCCTTTTCGAGCGGCTCAATACCCAGTGGCAAGCCTTTGCCGAGGGGCGCCGGACATGACATTGCAAGGAGTTCTCCGTATGAAAAAAGCAGTTGTGGTATTTAGTGGCGGTCAGGACAGCACTACCTGTCTGGTGCAGGCGCTGGCCAATTATGACGAAGTCCATGCGATCACATTCGACTATGGCCAGCGCCATCGGGAAGAGATCGATACCGCCCGCCATCTGGTGCAACTGCTGGGTGTCGCTGCCCACAAGGTGATGGATGTTACCTTGCTCAACGAACTGGCTATCTCGGCACTTACTCGTGATGATATCCCGGTGAGCTGTGATCTGCAGGATAATGGCCTGCCCAATACCTTCGTGCCGGGCCGCAATATCCTGTTCCTCACGCTGGCCTCTATCTATGCCTATCAGGTCGGTGCCGAAGCGGTGATCACCGGGGTATGCGAGACCGATTTTTCCGGTTATCCCGACTGTCGCGACGAGTTCGTGAAGGCGCTCAATCAGGCGGTCTCCTTGGGGTTGGATCGCGGCATCCGTTTTGAAACTCCACTGATGTGGCTCGACAAGGCCGAAACCTGGGCGCTGGCGGATCACTATGGCCATCTCGATACGGTGCGCCAGCAGACGCTGACCTGCTACAACGGCATCGCTGGCGATGGCTGTGGCACCTGTCCCGCATGTAATCTACGTAGCCGCGGACTGGACGGTTATCTGGCAGACAAAGCGGGGATCATGGCCAACATGCGTGAGAAAACCGGACTGGGTGAGAAAAGCGGAGCATGAGCCTGCCTCTGGCTGATGATTGGGGTATAATCCGCGGCTTTTGCAACAAGCTGTGACCAAGATGCACTACCCAATCAACGAGATATTCCAGACCATCCAGGGAGAGGGGGTCTTTACCGGCCTGCCCGCCATCTTTGTTCGCCTGCAAGGGTGCCCGGTGGGCTGCCCCTGGTGCGATACCCGACATACCTGGGTGGTCGATCCTGCTCGTGAAGTGGGCAGAGAGCGTGTGCTGGATCGCTCCAACGAGTCAGATTGCTGGAGCCAACTCACTACCGAGCAGATCCTTGCCAGCTTTGTCGAGCTTGGCTATCAGGCGCGTCATGTGGTGATAACCGGTGGCGAGCCCTGTCTCTACGATCTGACCGAGCTCTCGTCAGCGCTGTTGGCAGCGGGTTATCAGGTTCAGATTGAAACCAGTGGTACCAGCGAAATCAAGACTCATGAGCAGACCTGGGTCACGGTATCACCCAAGATCGGCATGAAAGGCGGGTTGCCGGTGCTGGTCTCAGCGCTTGAGCGGGCCAACGAAATAAAGCATCCGGTGGCAACAGAACATCATATCGAAGAGCTTGACGCTCTGCTGGTTACCGCAAACCTGCGTCCGGATGTTGTTATCGCATTGCAGCCTATCAGTCAGAAACCGCGAGCCACCCAGCTCGCGATGGCAACCTGTATTGCCCGTAATTGGCGACTCTCTATTCAGACCCATAAATATCTGGATATCGATTAATATGGAGTGGCTATCCGATGAGCAGGTGCTGCTTACCCTGAGCCATAAAATGCCTTACGGCAAATATCAGGGGCGGCGCATCATCGATATTCCGGAGCCGTATCTGGTCTGGATGGCCCGCAGTGGTTTTCCGGCGGGTAAACTGGGCCAGACATTGGCTCTTGCATACGAGATCAAGCTCAATGGGTTGGAGTCGATGATTATTCCCATTATTAACAGGATGTCAGAATGAGAATATATACCCGGCAGGGTGACAAGGGGATGACCCGGTTGGCCGATGGTACCCGTTTGGCCAAGGATCATTTGCGGGTAGAAACCTATGGCTATATTGACGAGCTCAACTCTCATATAGGTCTGCTGATTTGCGAGATCCCCCTGCAAGAAGCAGGTTTATTGGCGGATCTGCAGTTGTTGCAGCAAGAGCTATTTGATCTGGGCGGTGAATTGGCATTTTCCAGCGCAGCCCAAAATGAGTCAATCTGGCAAGTTAATGAGAGCTGGATTGTCAGACTGGAACAACAGATCGACAGCTACAGCGAACAGTTGCCGCCGTTGCGCCAGTTTATTCTGCCAGGCGGCTCCCGTGCGGCGGCGCAGGCCCATGTGGTGCGGACGCTAGTTCGTCACTGCGAGCGCCTGCTGTTGACCCTGAGTCGCGAAGAGTGCGTGAATCCCGATGCGCTGGCCTATCTCAACCGGATGAGCGACTGGTTCTTTACCATTGCCCGCTATCTTGTCTGCCGGTCAGAGGGACAAGAAGTATTCTGGGTTAAAGCCACTGATCGCAGATAAACATTCAGAACGTAGCCAATAAAAAACCTCGCAATAGCGAGGTTTTTTATTGGTATCTATCACTGAAATCAGATAGCGAAATCTTCCAGTGATTTACCTGCTTCAACTGCTTTGGCAATAGCAGAAGGCATACGACCCTGACCGGTCCAGGTCTTCTCTACGCCGTTATCATCATAACGATATTTGGCAGGGCGAGGGGCGCGCTTGGCTTTTTCTGCCTTGGCTGGAGTAGCTGCAACCGCGCTGACCAGCTCTGCAGGATCAATACCGGCAGCTTTCAGCATTTCGGTATATTCATTGATTTTACGCAGATGCTCTTCACGAGCCTGACGCTCAGCGGCTTCATCCTGCTGACGTTCGGCAACGATTGCTGAGAGTTTTTCCAGCGCTTCTTCCAGCTGCTCCAGAGAGAGTTCACGGCAGGTGGCACGCAGACTGCGGATATTAAGCAGCACTTTCAAAAATTCATTCATAGGATTGTCCACGTCAAGTCAGAAGGAAATATTATGTTCATCCTGATTTTTACGTGTCACTTTAAATAAGTCAAGAAGGGCAAAAATAATAAGTAGAAGATAAATCGTCATCACGAGAGATTATATTCGGCATTCAATCGTATTAATGGATGCTTATGAGGCTTTGATTGGTTAAATGTGTCGCAAAAAGAAGCTAGGCTGCATCAATTGACTACCTTTTTGGGTGCTAACGTCATACATCATGATTATTTAATCAAAAAACTTGCTATAAGCTGCCAGCTGGATAAAATGTCTCTCGAATACCTTTAAGTAGAGGCGCGCTGCCTATGACTACTTGTGCGGAGGGTGATGCCGATGATGCACAAGGAAAGGAGTCAGCGCCGAAGTGGCCAGGCCATCATACCGGGCTGCTGGTTCTGCATCTAATAGGTGCAGGACTGCCATAGTCATCCACTATGGAGCGCTACCTGAAGGGGCTGAGGAGTATAACCTCCCCATAGGTTTTGTTTCTTTAGATCCTCTCGGTAGATCTCCACCTGTTATCTTTAGGTGAAAAGAGATCATGGACATTAGTCATTTTGCCGACTCCGGTTGGTCCGTACTTCCCCCGTTATTGGCTGTCGCCCTGGCGATCCTGACTCGCCGCGTGCTGCTGTCGCTTGGCGTCGGTATTTTAACCGGCAGTCTGTTGCTCAATCAGTTTTCCCCCCTCGACTCCCTGCAATATCTGCTGGGTACCGTGCTGAAGATTTTCTGGGTTGATGGCGCACTCAACCGTGACAACATCAACATGCTGCTCTTTATGCTGCTGCTGGGCGGCCTCATCAGTCTGATGAGCGTATCCGGTGCAACCCGTGCCTTTGCCGAGTGGGCCGCCAAGCGCGCCAAGACCCGCAAAGGGGCCAAGACCCTCACCGGCATGATGGTGTTTGCCTTCTTTATCGATGACTTCTTCCATAGCTTGTCGGTGGGTGCTATCTGCCGTCCGGTGACCGACCGCTTCCAGATCTCCCGTGCCAAGCTGGCTTATCTGCTGGACTCCACTGCTGCGCCAGTCTGCGTATTGATGCCGATCTCTTCCTGGGGCGCTTATATCATCGCGCTGGTTGGTGGCATCATGGCGGCCCACGGTCTGACCGATCAGAGCCCCATCTCTGCGTTCGTCGAGATGATCCCGATGAACCTCTACGCCGTCTTCACCCTGATCATGGTGCTGGTCGTCATCGCGTTTCAGCTCGATATCGGCCCGATGCGTCAACACGAACAGTGGGCGCTGGAAGGCAAGCTGTGGGATGAATCCAAGGGGCGTCCCATCGGTCTGGATATGGAGAGCCCGGAGGAGAGCAATGGCGGCATGATCGACATGGTGCTGCCGATCCTGACTCTGACCGCCGCCACCGTCTATTTCATGATTGACTCGGGTGCCGCTGCCCTGAGCGAAAAAGGGCTGCCATTTAGCGTGCTCGGTTCGTTTGAAAACACCAATGTGGGCTCCTCGCTGGTCTATGGCGCGATCTGCAGTCTGGTGGTCTCCATCGGTCTGGCGATGCGTCTGAAGCTCGGCGCCAAGAACTGGATCAAGGCTGCCCCGCAAGGCGTCATGGCCATGTTGCCGGCCATCAATATCCTGCTGTTTGCATGGACCATCGGTGCCGTAGTGCGCGATGTGGAGACCGGCAAGTACTTGGCATCTCTGGCCAACGGCAATCTGCCGATTGAGGTGCTGCCGGCTGTGGTCTTCATCCTCTCCTGTGCCATGGCGTTTGCCACCGGCACCAGCTGGGGCACCTTCGGTATCATGTTGCCGCTGGCCGGTGACATGGCTGCGGCCAGCGATATCAGTCTGATGCTGCCGATGCTGGCTGCTGTTTTGGCGGGCTCGGTGTTCGGGGATCACAGCTCTCCCATCTCCAGTACCAGCATCCTCTCTGCGACGGGGGCAGGTTGCCATCACATCGATCACGTGATGACCCAGCTTCCCTATGCGCTGGCCATCGCCTTCGGTGCCGCTCTCGGTTATCTGGTGATGGGGTTGATGCACTCCGGTTTTGCCGGTTTCAGCGTCAGCGCCCTCTGGTTTGTGCTCTTTACCAGTTACCACCTGAAAAAGGCCAAAGCGCAGCCAGCGCTCGCGACGGCATAACATTAATAGAGCAAGGGGCCCACGGGCCCCTTGGTTTTGGCGGGGGCTTTGGTTAGCATGCGCCCCATAAATTCAGTTTCGGAACAGTATCATGGCTTCACTGCACTACAAGTTTGCCACCATGAATTCAGGCAAATCGACCCAGCTCATTCAGGCACACTTCAACTATCTGGAGCGGGGGATGCACCCGCTGGCCATGACCCCTGCCATCGACGATCGTTTCGGTGTCGGCGTGATCAGTGCCCGGGTGGGTCTCGAGCTGAGGGTTGAAGTGTTCAGCGATACCTGCGATCTGTTCGAGATGGTCAAAGAGCGCCATGCCAACAAGCACATCGATGTGTTTATCGTGGATGAGGCTCAGTTCCTGACCAAGGAGCAGGTCTATCAGCTGGCCCGTATCGTTGACGAGCAGGATATTCCGGTGATCGCCTACGGCCTCAAGACCGATTTTCGTGGTGAGCTGTTTCCCGGCTCCTACCATCTGCTCTGTCTGGCCGACAAGTTCGAAGAGCTGAAGAGCATCTGCTGGTGTGGCAACAAGGCGCATATGAACTCCCGGGTCAATGAAGCCGGGCAGGTGATGCGCGATGGCGAGCAGGTGGAGATCGGTGGTAACGATCGCTATGTGTCGCTCTGCCGCAAACACTATCTGGAGGGGCGGGCGTTCAAATAACCCGAGCTTTGGACAAGGTACGAATAAAAGGGGCGCCAATCTGGCGCCCCTTTTCTCTATAGGTAGCTCAGTCGATCTCGATATCGACGGGGGCAATGATGGGATCAGCCACCGGCAGGCGGTGAAACAGCTGGCGAAAGTGCTGCTGTACCCGGCCGATATCGACCAGCGACATGCCGGAGGCAAAGCCAAACCAGACATAGAGGCCGGTGAGATCGCGAAACATCGGCGGCAGGTAGCGGGGCGCGGCGATCAATCCCTCCAGATAGTGCTGATAGATCACCGGAATATCGTCCAGCGTCACCTTGCCGACAAACAGCATCGGCAGGATCTCGGGCACTCCTTCCAGCACGGCGCTACGGATGAAGTTGACCGTCTCCACATAACCCCTCACATAGGAGAGGTCCTTGGTAAAGCAGGCGCCCCCTTCGACCATGCCGCCACGAAATACCCGTTGGGTGATCTTGTAGGCATCGTGCTCGCTGGTGCCCTGTCCCACAAAGTGCTGAAACACCTCGATAAAGTCGGCACCACGCTCGGCCATGTCGATGGCCATCACCCGATCGGAGATGCGCTTGGCCCGATCCGGGAAGGAGCTAAAGGTGAGGGTCTCTATCAGGACGGCCAACCCCTCCTGACAGGCGGTAATGCGCGGTGAGCCGGCGCTAAGCCAGGTAGCGTAAGGCTGCTGGCGGCCGTTTAGGGTGGTGCCCACATGTACCCACCCCTCATGCACTTCCAGCACCTGCAGGTCGAGCTCGGAGAAGCGGGCGTGGGAGTTGAGCTTGATGTAATCGCCGCCGGCCGCTGCATCCGACACGATGCCATCGCTCAGCTTGACCTGTACTGTGCCGTCACTGAAATAGCTCGACAGCTTGCCCTGCAATTTGGCCACCGCCGCTTCCCCTTCGAACTCCTTGGGGTAGGGGCGTACCAGATGACGAGCGCCGGGCAGGGAGAAGATATCGCACAGGCGAGCGCCCAGCTCCTTGAGGGTCTTGCGATCGCCGCGCAGATGATCGCTGGCAGAACCGTAGAGCAGCTGGCTATAACGCTGAAAATCGGACTGGCCGCGCTGGCGCAGCATCTCGATCACCACCATGTATTGATCGACCGTCTCTTGCAGGATGAGCCCCAGATCATCTTGTGGTCCCAGCTTTCTGCGGATCCTGTCTCGCAGCTCCTTGAGTTCGAGATATTTGTTGCGCGGCTCAAAGCCAAGGGGGAGGGCTTCGTAGAAGCGGCGGTCGATGACGGGCAGGGTACGCCCACCATCGGCCAGAAAGCGCTCCTGGGTCTGTCGTGGCCACTTGATGGCATCCAGAATGCGAATCGGTTTTTGCAGGGCGAGCAGCTCATCCGAGAGGGATTTCAGATGGAGGCGATACTTTTCTTGGATGGTCATGGGGCCCCCTGTGGGGCAAGCGTAGCCGTGGATTGGGCTGAGTATATGCATAGCGCTTGCCAAAAAGAAGCAAGCTGCGCGGTTATTGGGCTGGCGTGCTTTTGGTTGCCGGAAAATTGGTTTAGACTGCGCCCCTCGATCCCAATCTTGTCGTGGAAATAATGAATATCCCCAGCTCCGAAATGATCATGCGTTGGTTGCAACAGGCTCGCATCGAGCACTACGTTTGCGATCAGTGCCATGGTATCCACATTGTCTCCTTGCAGTCGGTCGATGGCATTCAGGAGAGCCGGATCTTCGTGGAAGAGGAAGGTCTGCTGTTCTCATCCGAGCTGGAAGTGCGTCCTTCGGCCATGTTGCCGCTGGTGGCTGAACTCGGTCGCTTCAATATGCAGTACCCCTCGCTCAAGGTATTCCTCGATATCATCGACGACAACCTGCCGCGTCTGGTCATTGGCCACACCGTGTTTACCAAGGCGGGCCTGAGTGTCGAGCAGTTCCTGCTGTTTGTGCAGAGCACTATTGCCGCGACCCATGAAGTGGTTTCCGAATGCGAACGTTTGGGTTTCCTCAACCTGCCTGAAATGCAGGTTGCGCCGGAATCTGTACATTAATTCCGCGAACGATCTGTTTTGCCAAAAAAGCCGTTGACGCGGGCGGGGCTTTCCCCTAAATTACGCCCCGTTCCAGCGCAACGGCGCAGCGAACACCGTGTTGGCTGAACACGTTAAACAGCAGACCAAAATCTGGTGAGGTGTCCGAGTGGCTGAAGGAGCACGCCTGGAAAGTGTGTATACGGCAACGTATCGAGGGTTCGAATCCCTCCCTCACCGCCAAATTGCAAAGCCCTGACGGAAACGTCAGGGCTTTTTGC
>NZ_JBCGFC010000014.1:0-131961 GCF_038739615.1 Aeromonas sp. SER
GCCGAATGCGGAGCGGTAGTTCAGTCGGTTAGAATACCGGCCTGTCACGCCGGGGGTCGCGGGTTCGAGTCCCGTCCGCTCCGCCACTAAATAGAAGGCCTTCCCGATTGGGAAGGCCTTTTTGCTAGGCGCTGTCCCAATTACGTGTTGAAAGGCTAATCTTGAAGTAGGCCATCACCTTGAGGGCTACCATCATGGATACCCCAGCCTTTCAACACCTGTTATCCCTCTTTCCCCAGTTAACCCTGCGCCAGCGCCGTGTTGCTCAACAGGAGCTCACCGCACCCCATGCTATTACCTCTCTCAATGCACAGTTACCGGCATGCCGCGGGTGCCCTCATTGTCACGCCGATGCCGCCCAGCTGGCCCCTTGGGGATGGAGTCGTGGACTACGTCGCTACCGTTGCAAACAGTGTCTGCGCACCAGCTCGGTGCTCACCAAGACGCCTCTGGCTCGGTTGCGTAAAGCCCAGTGCTGGGAAGACTACGCGCAAGCCCTCATCGAAGGGCTGACCGTCCGCCAGGCAGCGATGCGTTGCGGGGTCAGCAAAAACACCGCGTTCCTCTGGCGGCACCGTTTCTTGCGCGCGATGGCCACTCATCAAGCCACTCGTGAAGAAGGCATCGTTGAGGTGGATGAGACCTTCTTCCTCGAGTCATTCAAGGGGCAGCGGGGATTGCCACGTCCGCCGCGGCATCGTGGTGGTAAGGGACGAACCCGGGGAACCGGACAGGATTATATACCGGTGATGGTGGTACAAGACCGGGCAGGCCACCATGCAGATTTTCAGTTGGAAGAGATGAATGCCGAGGCAGTCATCGCGGTTTTGAAGCCCCTTGTCTCTAGGGATGCGGTGCTGTGTAGCGATGACGCGGGCGTGTATGCCAGCTTCAGCAAAGTACAGGGCGTGACGCATCAAGTGGTACGCAATCGTCAGGGTGAGCGAGTAGCCGGCGCGTATCACATTCAGCATGTGAACGGGTATCACCATCGGTTGAAAGAGTGGATGGTACGTTTCCATGGTGTGGCGACGCACTACCTAAAGAACTACCTGGGTTGGCGCAGGATGCTGGAGCGTTACGGGAGGGGAGTGAATATCAAAGCGTGTTTGCATGAGGCACTGGGGTACCCCATGCAACACGTAATTGGGACATAGCCTTTTGCTATGGGCGATTTGCCCGTTGGCCACAGCGTTGCACGCCTGAATAGACATCAAAGCCCGGTCTGATGACAGGGCTTTTTCGTATGGAAATCCACCCGGCTTGTTTATTTTTACTGGTCTGCTTTTGGCTTGTGGTGCGCGATTAGGGTTGTATCTCGCTTATAACTCGGTAGAGTAAGGGCATCTTGAGTTTGCCTCTCCTGCCGGTGTTTGAGCGGGAGTCAGGTGTAACTTGGCCAGTTTTTATCAACCTTAAGCTAGTGGTATCGATATGGAACAAGTAAACAAGTCCACCTTCAGCGATGTACTGGAATATGTGCGTATGTCCCGTCGCCAGAACAAACTCAAGCGTGAAATTGCGGATAACGAGAAGAAGATCCGTGACAACCAGAAGCGTGTACTGCTGCTCGATAACCTGAGCGACTATATCAAGCCGGGTATGAGCATTGATGAAGTGCAGGCCATCATCGCCAACATGCGTACCGACTATGAAGAGCGTGTAGATGACCACATCATCAAGAACGCCGAGCTCTCCAAAGAGCGTAAAGAGCTGAGCACCAAGCTGAAAAGCATGAGCTCCCACAAATAATGCTTCGCTTACCTTGTTAAACAACACCGGCCATTGGCCGGTGTTTTGTTATCAGCTCTGATCTCTGCCACTCCTGCAACAATCGGCTCCCCTTTTTAGAGTTGCCCTGTTACCATCAATGCAAAGCGGTCAATAGTTTCAAGCCATTGACTTGAAACGACTAAGCTTGATTGAAACACAATAAATTGCGCAACCATGGTGGGGCTTTTATGGGCGCATCAGAACAGACGGATTTGACACAAGTGGCATCTCAAGATTCATCTGTCCAGACCATGGACGGGAACCCCAAGCGCAAGCGTCGTTCCTGGTGGCGCTGGCTGTTTTGTTTCCTCTTCCTCGTGTGTCTTGGGGCTGTGATCACTCTGGTTGGTTACGAGATGAAAACCTCGAAGCTGCAATCTCAGGAGATCTCGCGCTATGCCGCCAAGCTTACCTATCAGGTGGAGCCTGGTCAGAGCAAGCAGATCGCTTTCCCTGAAGATGGCCCGTTCGACAAGCGACTTGGCTACGTACAACTGCCAATGATGCAGGAGCGGCTGCTGCAGCGAGGCTATCAGGTCAGCAAGCAGGTGCATTTCTCCGATGCGCTCTACGACTACGCCAAGCGTGGCTTCTTTGTCCCCTATACCGAGAAGGTACAGGCCGGGCTGTCGCTCTATGATTGCCGCGCCGAACCTTTCTACCAGTTCCGGTATCCGACCCATCACTATCCGGATTTTGCCTCGATCCCACCGCTCATCATCCAGTCGCTGCTCTTTATCGAGAACCGCGACCTGCTGAGCAATGAGGAGCCGTTGGCCAACCCGGCTGTGGATTGGCCACGCTTTGCCAAAGCGGCTGTTTCTCAGGTCGGCAAAGCACTGGATATGCAGGATCAATCTGCTGGCGGCAGTACCCTGGCAACCCAGGTGGAGAAGTATCGTCACTCTCCTGACGGCTTGACCATGTCCCCCACCGAGAAGATCCGCCAGATGGCATCTGCCAGTGTGCGAGCCTACCGACTTGGGCCAGAGACGCTGGAAGCGCGCAAACTGGTGGCTTGGGCCTATCTCAACTCGGTGCCCCTCTCGGCTGCTCCCGGCTACGGCGAGGTGCACGGGTTGGGTGATGGCTTATGGGTCTGGTTTGGCGCCAATGTCGAGGATGTAAACCGTCTGCTGGATCCTGCTCGCAACCAGAACGCCTCGCTGGCGGAGCAGGGCCTGGCGCTGCGTCAGGTGGTGTCTCTGATGATCGCCCACCGCCGTCCCTCCTACTATCTGGCTCAGGGGCGGAGTGCGCTGGCAACGCTGACCGACAGCTATCTGCGCCTGTTTGTACAGGAGGGGATGATTACGCCTCCGCTGATGGAAGCCGCCCTCAAGGCCAAGGTGACTTTCCGCGACTTTTTGCAATCTCCGGCGGTGACCAAGGTCAATAACAGCAAGGGGTTGCAGGTGGCGCGTACTCGTCTTAGCCGACAGCTCGGGGTGCAGCTTTACGATCTCGACCGGATGGATCTTACTGCCGAGACCAGCCTCAATATGCCGCTGCAGAACGAGATTTCTCACTATCTGCAACAGCTGGCTGACCCCACTTTTGCGGCACAGGTCGGCCTGTTTGGTGAGCGCCTGCTTTCGCCAGAGAAGACCGGTGACGTGCGCTACAGCTTCACCCTGTTCGAGAAGTCGCCGGAAGGGTTCAAGGTGCGGGTGCAGACCGACAACACCGATCAGCCGTTCGACATCAACGAAGGATCCAAGCTCGAGCTGGGCTCCACTGCCAAGCTGCGGGTGCTGACCACCTATCTGGAGATAGTGGCCGAGCTGCATGACAACTATGCCGACATGCCGGCAGCGAGCCTGCGCAAGCTGGCCGATGCCTCTCAGGATAATCTCAGCCGTTGGGCCATCTCCTATCTGATGACCGCGAAGGACAAGAGCCTGCCCCCGATGCTGGAAGCCGCGCTGGATCGCCAATACTCCGCAAGCCCCAGCGAAGGCTTTTTTACCGGTGGCGGTATGCACACCTTCAACAACTTCCGCAAAGAGGATAACGGCCGCATCCCGGCGATTCGCGATGCGCTGCGCGAGTCTATCAACCTGCCGTTTGTCCGCCTGCTGCGTGACATTGTGCGTTACAGCCTCTACAAGGAGGGGAACCGCGCCCAGCTGCTCAAGGATGACAAGGATCCCCGTCGTCAGGAGTATCTGGCCAAGTTTGCCGACAAGGAGGGTCAGACCTATCTGCTGCGCTTCTGGCGCAAGTATCACGGCAAGAGTGCCGATGAGCAGCTCGATACCTTCCTGGATGGGTTGAAGCCGAGTGCGGTGCGTTTGGCGGCGGTTCACCGCTATCTGATGCCAGATGCTGACCTGGCGACCTTCTCAGCCTTTCTTGCCAAGCGTCTGCCGAATGAGAAGCTGAGTGCAAAACGGGTCGAGCAGCTCTATGTCAGTTACGGCCCCGGCAAGTATTCACTGCCGGATCAGGGCTACATCGCGCGGGTGCACCCGCTGGAGCTGTGGCTGCTCTCCTACCTCAAGGAGTTCGACAAGGCGACTTTTGCCGATGCGGTTGCGGCAAGCCGTGACGAGCGCCAGGAGGTTTACAGCTGGTTGTTCAAGACCCGTCACCGCAGTGCCCGTGACAGCCGCATCCGCACCATGCTGGAGGTTGAGGCCTTCCTCGATATCCATCAGCGCTGGGCGCGGCTGGGCTATCCATTCGACCATCTGGTGCCGTCGCTGGCGACTGCATTGGGCAGCTCGGGCGATCGTCCGGCAGCCTTGGCCGAGTTGATGGGGATTATCCAGAACGGCGGGATCCGGGTACCGACGCTGCGCATCGAGCATCTCTCGTTTGCCAGAGGTACGCCTTTCGAGACCGAGTTCGATCCGACTCATACCGAAGGGACACGCGTCTTGCCGGCCGAGGTGGCGACAGCGCTGCGCAATGCACTCTCCAAGGTTGTCGAAGGGGGGACGGCGAAACGGATTGCCGGTGCCTTTACCATGCCGGACGGCACCGTGCTGGCAATGGGCGGCAAGACGGGGACCGGTGACAACCGGATCGAGACGGTAGGGCGTTATGGCAATGTGACCAGCTCGCAGGCTCGCAACCGTACCGCGACCTTCGTCTTCTATCTGGGGGATGATCACTTCGGCACACTGACGGCTTACGTGCCGGGCAGCCAATCCGACAAGTTCCGGTTCACCTCGGCGTTGCCGGTGCAGGTGCTCAAGGGGATGGCGCCGCTGCTGATCCCCTATCTGCAACCGGGTTCCCATACCCAGTGTCTGGCCACTCAGTGAGTAGCAGACAGAGATAAAAACGGGGAGGCTGTGAAGCCTCCCCGTTTTTTATTATTGAATACAGAGCTCTCGCTGACTCGTCAGGCGTTCAGAATGAACTGTTCAATCACCTGAGCCACGCCATCTTCATCGTTGCGAGCCGTTGTGTGCTGGGCCAACGCCTTGATCTCATCGGTGGCGTTACCCATGGCGACACCCAGTCCTGCGTATTCGATCATATGGTGGTCATTGCCGGCATCCCCGACGCAGATCACCTGATCGGCGGTCAGACCAAGGTGATCGGCCAGTGCGGCAACCCCTGTCCCCTTGTTGCTCTGCTTGTTCATGAATTCGAGGAAGAAGGGGGCGCTCTGCACCACTGTGTAGCGCTCATAGAGCTCTGCGGGCAGGCGCTCGATGGCGCGGGCGAGCTGAGGCGGTTCGTCGATCATCATCACCTTCATGATCTGCTCGTCGGCCGGCAGGGTGGCGAAGTCGATCAGATTGATGGGCATGCCGATAAGACGGGATTCATGCTCGGTGTAACGGCTGACGCGCGGGCTGATAAGCCCCTTGGTGACAGAAAAACCGTGGACGTTCACTTCCAGCTCGTCGGCCAGTTTGGCGACGGCGCTGGCATCGCTGCCGGTCAGCAGCTGGCTGCGGATGATGCGCTGATCGGCAACCTGCTGTACCAGAGCTCCGTTGTAGCAGATGACATAGTCATGCTCCCCGGTGAGGCCGAGCTCGACCAGATAACGACTCATCCCCTCCAGCGGCCGGCCAGAGGCCAGTACCACGGTGACACCTTTGGCACGAGCCGCCGTGATGGCGGCGTGGGTGCGGGGAGTAATCTGGCCTTGCGGGTTGAGCAGGGTGCCATCCATATCCAATGCGATCAGCTTGTACATCATTCACTACCTGAGTCTGGGCGGCCCGCCCAATGGGGCCTGGGAAGTGGCGAGTGTAGCGAAAATCGGCGGCCGGATCACGGTCACTACTGATATGAATAGGGGCAGCTTAGCCTATTTATGCGCCTCATAGGGGATCATCTGAAGTTGATCCTCCCGGATGCAGAAGTGGATGGGGCCGTGTTCGATATCGACCCGGTTGTGGTGATGGGCCATCTCTACCTCGACACCGGGGAAGAGATGCTGGGTGGCGATGATGTCCATCTCTGCCATCAGCTTCTGCAGCTCTTCGTGGTTGGCCGCAAGTTGCTCTTCCAGCTGGAGGAGCTCCTGCTGATGGCGCTCGCGGATTGGTTTGAGCTTGCGCAGGGTATCGGGATTGCGTTTTTCAGTGGGGAGTTGCACCAGCCGCATTACCAACTCCTTGATCTTGTCGAGCTGCTCCTGACAGAGCTGTTGCTGTTGTTTGAGCTGATGCTCCTGCTCCTTGTGAGTAAAGTAGCCGCCAAGGATCTGCAGCTTGGTCTGGTTACCGGCCGATGCGCCCAGCACTGGAGAGATGATGAGCCGGTTGGCGATGGCGAGTCCTCCCAAGAGGTTGCCTTTACGCATTCCGCCGTCACCCACCTTGATGTCCTGCCCACTGCGGCTGTAGCAGTGGCTGAGCTGGGTCTGGATCTGGATATCGCCGCCTGCCTCCAGCTGGGCATACTGGGCATAGCTGGCGTGGATCTCCCCCTGCGCGTTGAGTTGGCAGAGGTACTCGCCCTGTTCATTACGTCGGCCTATGATGCCGTGACGCACCGTGATGGTGCCCCCCGCTTCAATCCAGCCCCCTTCGATAAAGCCACCGATGACGATGTCACCGCTGACCGAGATCTTCATACCCGGATTGACATCATCATTGACGATGAGTCCCCCCTCAAAGGTGATGTGACCGTGGCGGGCATCCACCCGCTTGACGCTCAGCACCTCATCCACCTTCATTCCCGCCTTCTCCTGACAGGGGAGACCGGCGCGGCTTGCAATCAGCAGATCCGGGTCATCTGGCGAGAAAAAGGTGCCCTCTCCGGCGCTCATGGGGCTGTCCTTGCCATGCTTGGCAGGGAGCTCCTGACCGGTCACGGTGAAGCCGGGGACGCCCTGAGTGGCCGGGTGACGGCGCATCAGCTGGGCGCCTGCCTTGACGGTGACGATGGAGCCGAGATCCCTCAGATCGACCCGGCCATGATCCAGCTCCTGAGGTTTGAGAATACGTTCAGCCGGGGTCTCCACCAGCCGCTCGTAGCGGGTGTCCTGACCGTTGACGGCGGCCTGGCCGCGTGCGATGACCAGTTTCAGCATGCTGCCGGGGGCCGCCTCCTTGGCGGAGAGGATGGCGGTAGCAAGCAGAGCCTCGCTGACCCCCTGCTTCACCTCGCTGATGGAGATCGCCTCTTGCAACTGTTCGAGGGTCAGGTACTTGCCACCCCAGTCGGCGGTGATCTGGGCGCTGGCACTCATCCGGTCTTTCTCGACCACAATCAGCACCTTGGCATCGTGTCGCTTGGCGATGGGGATGGGAGTCGTTGGAACAGAGGCGGCAGGGTTGCCTTGCAGCATGTTGAGCAGGGTGATCGACTGTTTGATCCCCTCCGTCAGGGGTTGGTAGCGGCGGCAGTTGGAAGCGAGCAGCAGGGTCTGCACATCCTGTTCGGTGACAGGTTTGGTGAGACCCGGCGCGATGCGCAGGCAGACCTGATCCATGTCACTTGATAGCAGCAGCCACTCTTTGCTTAACACCGGCTCTCCTTGCTGGGTGGGAGAGGGAAGTGCCCCTCTACTGTCATTAAATCTCTCAATGATGGATAAAGCGAATCACTGAGCCGAAGAGTGTGCAGTATTTGGATATTTCTGCTGGAAGGTCAATGGATTGAGTGCAAATGGGTGACGGGATCGTAAGAAATGACAGTGCTGATTGGAGATGACCCGGCCCAATGCCGGATCATGGAAACGAGCCTGTGCGGCGCAGAAGATTCAGGATTGGTTTTCAGCGTAGGTCAGTCGCCGAGCCGGGCTGTTCTGGTCAGGGTGAGGTAATCGGCCAGTACCTGCAATCCCAGCAGATGGCGGCGCAGCATGTCGAGGGCGGCGAAGGCGAGGATCTTGCGGCGGCTCTCGGGATCCGGGTGGCTGACCTTGAGGGTCTGACCAAACGGTTGTCCATCGGCACAGAGCAGCAGTGGTACGCCGTCCGGGCCAGCCTGACCTATGGTCAGACTCACTCCATGGGGAGTACCCGTCAGCTGGGCAAGCTCGCAGCTCAAGGCGCTGCTAAAGCTGGCCTCCAGCGCAGCGTGTTCATGGCACATTGTCAGCAAGGCCCCCCGGCTCTCACATTCATACAGAGTGAGTGGCTTCTCTCCCTGCAGAGTGAGGATCTGCTGCGCCGGTTCGAACTCCCCTCTGCCGACCAGCCAGGGCTCGATGGTGGCGAGCAGTCGCGCTTCGGCTGCATCCATGTCTGCCGTGCTGGCACCATGGCCGATCAGTTTCAGCTCGATGAGCGGCATGGCGGATCGGTAACCGAGTTCGATGCCGCTGGGCCAGGGGGCCGAATCCAGCATATCGCTGAGGGCTGATTCCGAGATGCCGAAGGTGTAGAAGCGGCGCAGCTCGGTATCGGTCCGGGCGCCGGCCAGCACCTTGAGGCGCGGCATGATCTGCTCGCGCACCATCTGTTTGAATTCGAAGGGGACGCCCGGGGTGAAGAAGAGCCGGCTCAGGCCGTGGCTGGCCGGGTGAGTAACCACAAAGCCACAGGCGGTACCGACCGGATTGTCGAGGATCTCGCAATCCTGCGGCAGCCAGGCCTGCTTGGCATTGCTGGTGGGCATGGTTCGGCCGCGGCTGGCGTAACGCGCTTCAATGGTGGCGAGCCAGTCCGGAAACAGGGTGAGCGGCTGGCCGAAAGCCTCGGCCGCCGCCTGAGCGGTGAGATCGTCGGCAGTGGGGCCGAGCCCGCCACACACCAGCACCACCTCGGCACGGCTGGCGCTCTCCTGCAGCACGTTTTTCAGGTCGACGAGGTTGTCCCCCACCGTCAGGCGGCGGCGCACCTGCCACCCCTGTTCCAGCAGCAGAGCGCTGAGCCAGGCGGCATTGGTATCCACCACCAGTCCCGTCACTATCTCGTCTCCGGTGCTGATGATCTCGATACGCATGGCGGGCTCCTTGTGCTGAAACGGGGAAAAGAGAGGGCTACTGGCCTGCGGGGATCAGGGCTTGTTGTGCTCGAAGTAGTAACTGATCCGGGTACGCGGGTTGAGGTACTCGAACACCGCAGGTGGCAACCGCTTGGGATGGATCACCTTGGCGATGGAGAGCTCGGCCTGCTGCAGGTCGATGATGGCTGCTTCCTGACGCGGGATACGCGGATCGTACACCAGCACCGAGGGGTAGAGCAGGCGGGATGCGTTGACCGACATCACCAGCCCTACCTGACCGTTGGAGAGCTGCACCACGCTGCCGGGCGGGTAGATCCCCATCAGCCGGATCAGCATGCTGAGGTACTCCGGATTGAACTGGGCCTTGCGCTGCTTGTAGAGGCCGCTCAGGGCCGAGTAGGGCACCTTGGCCTGCATGTGGCAGAGGTTATCGTACTCGTTGATGAGGGAGACCATCTGGGTGAGCGGATCGAGCTGCCCCTTCTTGAGCCCCTCCGGGCCGCTGCCATCCAGATATTCGTGGTGGTGCAGCACTATGCCCTTCGCTTCGGCCGGAAAATCCTTGGCCAGATTGAGCAGGTCCAGCCCGTAGCGCGGGTGCTGGGCCATCAGGTTCTGCTCCGGCTTGGTCAGCGGCTCGGTCTTGCGCAGGATCTGGCTCGGGATCTTCAATTTACCGATGTCGTGGAACAGGGCCCCCATGCCGACCTGGCGGATCTCGTCGGCAGTCATGCAGCACTCCTTAGCCAGCAGCATGCTGAGCACGCTCACATTGAGGGAGTGGAAGTAGAGGTTGTTGCCATCCTCGCCGTCAGAGACCAGATGGAGCACCATCTCGTCTACCGAGAGCAGCTGCTCGGTCATTGCGTTGACCAGCTCCTGCGCCTCGCCGATGGCATTGAGGGGGCGTGACTGGATCTTGCTCATCACGCTGCGCACCTGCGCCAGCGACTGCTGGAACTGCTTTTCGCACTGCTGCAGATTGCGGCGATAGAGCTGCAATTGCTCGATGCGGCGATCCTTCTCCTGCTGCATCTGGGCCTGACGCTGGGCTGCATCGGCGTTTTCCGATGGCGGGGTGACGGCATGTGCCTGCTCGAGAGGCTTGGGTGGTACATCGCTCTTGTCGGGAATGATGGTCACCAGTTTGAGGCCCAGGCGACGGATCAGTTCGATCTCTTCTTCATTCTTGATTTTGAAGCTGGAAAACAGGAACGGGTGTTCGCGCCACCCCAGTGGCAGGGATACATAGTTGCCGACTTGCAGTCGATCTACGGAAATCTTGATACCGGTCATTATCTTGGATGCAGGGGAGATACTGAGCCGTATGCTAGTCAAAGGCGAGGGTGAATACAAAAGGTATCTGATGACAGGGTGAACGCTTTATTATAGGCTTCTGGATGTCCAGACATATTTACCGATGCAGTACAGGGAGTAAGCATGCCGATCAAGATCCCGGACCAGTTACCCGCCGCCGAAGTGCTGGGGCAGGAGAACATCTTCGTGATGACGGAATCACGGGCCGTCACCCAGAACATCCGCCCACTGCGGGTGTTGATCCTCAATTTGATGCCCAAGAAGATTGAGACCGAGATCCAGCTGATGCGGATGCTCTCCAACTCGCCGCTGCAGGTTGATGTGGATCTGCTGCGCATCGACGATCGGGAGTCGAAGAACACGCCGCAGGCGCATCTGGAGAACTTCTATCACGACTTCGAGCAGGTGCGTGGCAACAACTACGACGGCATGATCATCACCGGGGCTCCGCTCGGGCTGGTGGAGTTCGAGGAGGTGGTTTACTGGCCGCGCATCGTCGAGATCATCGAGTGGTCCCATCAGCATGTGACCTCCACCCTGTTCCTCTGCTGGGCAGTGCAGGCGGCGCTGAAAGCCCTATATGGCATGGAGAAGCAGACCCGGGGCGAGAAGCTTTCCGGTGTCTATCACCACCACCGTCTCGACGAGCACGAGCCGCTGTTGCGCGGTTTCGACGATGAGTTTGTCGCGCCTCACTCCCGCTATGCTGCGTTCGATGGCGACCTGATCCGTGCTCACACCGATCTGCAGATTTTCGCGGAATCAGCAGAGGCGGGCGTCTATCTGGCGGCCACCAAGGATTGTCGTCAGGTGTTCGTCACCGGTCACCCGGAATACGATGCGCTGACCCTAGATGGCGAATACCAGCGGGATCTGGCGGCCGGGCTCGACCCCATCATCCCGGTCAACTACTACCCGAACAACGACCCGAGCCAGACCCCGCGCGCAAGCTGGCGCAGCCACGGCCATCTGCTGTTCTCCAACTGGCTCAACTACTACGTCTATCAGCTCACCAGTTACAGGGTGGAAGATATCGGCAAGGTCTTTACCTACGACCAGAGCGGCAAGTAGTTCAGGCGTTGTTCTCCAGCCGCTCGGCCTGCTGCTGCAGCCAGTGGCGGTGGGTATCCAGAGTGAATGCCTTGGGTCTGTGCGCCTTGACGGTGGCCATTGCCTCGTCAAGGGGCCGGCCAAGGGAGATCAGCAGAAGGGCGGCCAGCAGTCCGGTGCGACCGCTTCCCCCCTTGCAGTGGATGACCAGATGCTTGCCATCTTGCAGCAGCTCGGTCAGCCGGGGCAGAAGTTGCAGCCAGCTCTGCTCGAAACGGGAGTCGGGGGCCTGATCATCTTCGATGGGAAGGTGGAACCAGCGCATTCCCTCCCGTTCGACCTGCACGCCAAGGTGGGCGAGGTCGAAGCGGGCCAGTTCGGCGTCAGTCATCAGGGTGATGACGGCGTGGGCACCGGCCAGTCGCAGCTGGTCGAGGGCGAGAGTCAGCGGCACCTGCTGGGTGCCCGGACAGGGGGTCAGCAGCAGCTGACCATCGACGCGGGGAAGCTCCAGGCTCCAGAAGGGATGAAACGGGTGCATGGCGGATCCTCGTGTGGCGGCCGGTTTACCGAGCCCGGCGAATGGCGCCAAGCATAGGCAGGGCGGGGGGGATGTCAATGGCCGTTGTGTTTGGCCCGGTTTACGGGCAGAGTCTAAAAAATTGAGCGGTTAGAGGAGTGAAGATGAGAAATCTGGATCAACTGGATTTGGATATCCTGGCCCATCTGTTTCGGGATGCAGGCATGACCAACAAGGATCTGGCCGCGCTGGTGGGGGTTGCTCCCTCCACCTGTCTGGAACGGGTACGCAAGCTGCAACAGGACGGGGTGCTCAAGGGGGCGCACTGCGAGGTCGATTATCAGGCCCTCGGTGGTCACATTCAGGCCATGGTCTCCCTGCAACTGGCCCGCCATAGCCGCCAGATCATCGATGATTTTCGCGATGCCATTCTGGTGTTGCCCGAGGTGATCAGCCTGTTCCACATGGGGGGCAAGGATGATTTCCTGGTGCACCTCTGCGTGGCCGATACCGAACACCTGCGCAACTTTGTCTTCGATCACTTCACCTCCCGCGAAGAGGTGGTGCATCTCGAGACCTCGCTGGTGTTCGAGCACAGGTTCAGCCGCTCGCTGCCCTGTTTCCCCCAGCCATAACGCCAGTGTGAAAAAACCGCCTTTCGGCGGTTTTTTTCTATCGGGTGGCGCTGGTTGATGGCGCCTGTTCGGCAGCGGCGGTTCGCTCATCTTTGGCCGTCCGGTAGAGCCCCTTCTGATAAGCCAGGCTGCCCCAGAGCGCCAGCCCCAGCGTCGCCTCTTTCATGGCGGCTGGTTGTGCCACCGGCGTCAGCGTTTCGGTGGCATCGTCATAACGATACCCCTCCGCCGGACGTTCCGGTTGCAGGATCACCACATCCTGACCGCGCATCAGGGCAAAGTTCTTGTCGTACTGCATGATGGCGCGCCCCGGCCAGTCGGCGGGCATGCGGGTGAGATCCTTGCCGAGCATCGGATAGTCGGCACTGATCCCCATCAGGGAGAGCAGGGTCGGTGCCATGTCTATCTGGCTGACGATCCGTGGATCCTTCTTCGGCGCTATGCCCTCGCCCACGATAACCCCCGGGATATGGAAGCGGGGAATGGGCACCAGACTGGCACCGCTGACCCGGCTGTCGTGGTCGGCGATGACCAGAAACAGGGTGTCTTTCCAGTACTCCGAATTTCTCGCCTTTTTGAAGAACTCGCCGATGGCGTAATCCGCATACTTGGCCGCGTTGTTGCGGGTCTGCTTGGGCTGCTCGTAGAGGGCGATGCGATTGTCGGGAAATTCGAACGGATCGTGGTTGCTGGAGCTGAATACCAGACTGAAGAAGGGTTTGCCCTGTTTGTGCAGCCCTCTGAAGGTTTCGTCAGCCTTGGCCATCAGGTCCTCGTCGGATGCGCCCCATGAGCCCTTGAAGACCGGGTTGGTGAAATCCTTCTGCTCGACGATGGTGGTGAAGCCGTTGCCGAGGAAGAAGCTGCGCATGTTGTCGAAGTGGCTCTCGCCGCCGTAGATAAAGCTGGTGTCGTAGCCCCTTTGTTTGAGCAGATCGGCGATGGTGAAGAAGTTGGTCTGGCTCTTGCCGAGCTTGACCACGGCCTGTGCCGGAGTCGGCGTGAAGCCGGTCAGCACCGCCTCGATGCCGCGCACCGAGCGGGTGCCGGTGGCGTAGAGCTGCTCGAACGCCCAGCCCTGTTGCGACAGGGCATCGATGTTGGGAGTGAGCGGCAGGCCGCCGAGGGAGCCGACGAACTGGGCGCCCAGGCTCTCCTGCAGCAGGATCACCAGATTCTTCGGTTTGCCGCCGTAGCTGGCTTCGTTGAAGGTCTGGCTCGGCAAGGTGTCGGAGCTGAACTCATGGGCGGCCCGGCCACTCTCCTGACGCACAATCTCGATGATCTGCTTGTCAGTCATCTTGCCGTAAAACTGGCTGGCATCTTCCTCTGCTCCCATCTGCTTGATGGCAAAGAAGAGGGAGTAGGCGGAGTTGACGGTCAGCGCATTGACCAGCGGGTCATCGGCAAAGGCGACCATGGCCGGGTTCAGGGCGCGATGGCCCAGGCTGGAGCGGGCACCGAGAAAACCTATGGCCAGAATGAGCAGGGCAAAGGCGGGCCGCCAGTACCAGCGCGGGAAGGTAAGATCGCGCAGCAGACGGCCACTCAGCCACCAGCCTCCGGTCAGCACGGCGCCACTGAAAACCACCGCCAGCAACAGCTCGGCTTTGCGGCCCGCCCACAGCATGGAGAGCACCTCTTTCGGATAGATGAGGTACTCCACATAAAGGCGATTGGGGCGCACGCCATATTCGGTGACAAACGAGGGGGTGGAGATCTCGAGGAACAGCATCAGCCATAGCCCGACGGTCAGCCAGACGCGCATCAGCTGCATCCAGCCCCGACCGATGGTGTGAGGCCCGGCCAGCAGCAGGGTAAACATGGCCGGGACACCCCAGAGCCAGCAGATTGTGGCGAAATCGACCCGGATCCCTTGCAGCAGCATCTCCTGCCAGCCGGCGACGGCATCGACCCGTTCCAGTTGCCAAATCCCCAGCGCAATACGGCTGAGGGTCAGAGAGCCAAGGGCAAGCGCACAGAAGACGGCAAAAGGCCAGAACGGGCCTAGCCGCTGTTTCAGAGTTGTCATGGTTGTTCCTGATTGAGCCTGTAAGCATCTGTCCACAGATGCTTTTTTTGTTTTGTTGGGAGATATGACAAGGAGATGGGGAGAAGGTTGCGCGCTGATCGCGGTAAAAGAGATAAATTGCGTGCTGCTTATGCAAAAGTGTGACATCAGACAGCTGTAGCACCAGCATAACCTGCTGCCGGAAGTGTGAGCCCACGCGCTAATGGGTTCATGGTTGCTATTTATAATTGCCGCGAATTATCTGGGTGGAGCCGAAGGATGCCGGTCTTTATCGATGTCGACTATTTGCAGGGATGGCGCCTGTTTCTGGTGTTGTCGGATGGCACAACAGGCGTGCTGGATCTGACCCCGTGGCGAGGTCAGCCGCTGTTTGCTGCGCTGGAGACGGAGCGTCATTGCGCCCGGGTCTTCATCAACCGCCACCACCAGCTGGAGTGGCCTGTTGGCTGCACGCTATCCGCCCATGAGGTTTATCACCTCATCATGCCGATGGACGAGCGGGAAGCCTTCCGCTAATCCCTGCTTTTTGTGAGCCAACGCCAGATTCCTGTTACTGGAATGTTTGGGCGTTTGCCTTCCTGAATCAAATTGGGTAAAAACAGCGCAACATTTTGCCAACCTGGCTTTGTTTCGTCTGATCAAGGCTTGCCGCACTCATGCTGCAGGCCTTTTTTGCGACCAGAGCCCAAACCTTTCCCTTGCTGAAAGGTTTGACTGGCAAGATGAAAAAAACATAACAAACAAATACATAAGGAAAATGTATGGCTTGTCATATGCGCACTCCTCTTGCCCTGCTGGTGGGAGGGTTGGCCTGTCACGGCGCTGCCGGGCAGGAGCAGATTCAGCAACCGGAAACCATGGTGGTCGTGGCGAGTCGCCCCGCCAGCACCCTGGAGGTCACCCTCGATCCCAAGAAACCTGGCTCCCCAATGCCGGCGGCCGATGGCGCCGGTTATCTCAAAAACGTCACCGGCATGAGCATGGTGCGCAAGGGGGGGCTGGGTGGCGATCCCGTGCTGCGGGGGATGGGGATGTCCCGCCTCAACGTGCAGATGGATGGTGGCATGCTGGCTGGCGGTTGCGGTGGTCGCATGGACCCGCCCACTGCCTATGTGTTCCCCCAATCTTTTGACCGGATCCGGGTGCTCAAGGGGCCGCAATCCCTCGAGCAGGGGGCGACCCTGGCGGGAACCGTGCTGTTCGAGCGGGACAGGCCCGAGTTTATGGCACCGGGCTTCAAGAGCGACGCCTCGGCCCTCTTTGGCAGCTTCGGCCGCGATGATCAGATGGTCGACATGACGGCAGGCTCGACCGATGGCTATCTGCGCGGTCAGTTCACCCACTCCGATAGCGACGATTACCGCGATGGTCACGGTAACAAGGTGCGAGCCTTCTATCGCCGCGAGAACGGCACCGCCCAGCTGGGCTGGACGCCGGGGGAGCACACCTGGCTGGAGCTCACCGCCGAGCGCAGCAACGCCCGTGCCGCCTATGCGGACCGCACCATGGATGGCCCCATGTTTGACCGTGAATCCTTCGGGCTGAAGCTCAAGCAGGAGGAGATCACCACTCACTGGCAGCGCAGCGAGCTGACCCTGTGGGACAACTACATCGACCACATCATGGACAACTTCAGTCTGCGGCAAAGCAGCGCCCCCAAATCCCTGAACAACCCGGATCGCCGCAACACCGGCGGGCGCTGGGCCAACGACATCGCTCTGCCAGCCGACTGGTTGCTGACCGCCGGGCTCGACAGCAACCGGGATCAGCACCGCAGCCGGGGCGGCGTCGACTATGCCACCAAGGATCGCCAGCGCACCCTGCGTTTCGAGCAGCAGGGCGGCTTTGCCGAGCTGGGGCGCCAGCAGGGGGCCCACAGCTACAAGGGGGGGTATCGTCAGGATCGGGTCGAGACAACCCGTTATGGTGCGGGGGATCAGACCCTCTACAGCGAGACCGAGCACCTCGACAGCGGTTTTGGTCGCTACGAGTATCAGTGGTCGCCTCGCTGGTCCAGCTATCTGGCGTGGGGACAGGCAGAGCGGGCGCCGGACTACTGGGAGCGCAGCAAGGACAGCACCCCGTTTACCCTCAACCCGGAGCGCAGCCGCCAGTGGGATGCGGGTCTGGCTTTGCGCAGCCGCGAGCTGGATCTGACCCTCTCCCTCTTTAGCGCCAACATCAAGGATTACCTGCTCTACAACAGCAAGTCGAACCAGGTGCGCAACATCGATGCCCAGACCCGGGGCGGCGAGCTGGAGGGGCGCTGGCAGTTTGCCGAGCAGTGGCGTCTCGATGGTGGTCTGGCGGTGGTCTATGGCGAAAACCAGAGCGACAACAAACCGCTGGCCCAGATGCCGCCCCTCGATGGCAAGCTGGCGCTGGGCTGGCAGCCGGACGAAGCGCTGAGCTTTACCCTGCTGGGGCGCGCCGTGGCGGCGCAGGATCGGGTGGACGTGGGCTCCGGCACGGTCGCCGGTCAGGATCAGGGGGAGACCCCGGGCTTCTTCACCATGAACCTGAGCGGCGCCTGGCAGTTTGCCAAGGGGTGGCAGCTCTCGGCCGGGGTAGACAACCTGTTCGACACCTTCTACTACGAGCACCTTTCCAAGTCGGTGCACAGCAGTCAGGCCGGGTTGGGCTATGAGCAGAACGGTCGCATTCCCGAGCCGGGTCGTGCCTACTGGATCTCGGTCAACTACCGCTTTGCCTCAGACGGCGTGCTCTGAGCAAGACGAGCGGGTAACGTTTTCAGTCACAGACCCCTCTGCGATCGCTCGCTATCATGGCAAAAAGCAGGTGCATTCAGACACTTGTGCTCACAGCGGGAACATAACAATGAAACAGGGAACGTTGCGTTATGGCGGCCTCATCGGGGCCGCCCTGTTACTCGCCGCCTGCGGCGGCAGTGGAAGTTCTGGCGGGGGGAGTACGCCTCCCGCCGTCAATCCACCAGTTACTCACCCTCCGGTCGCCACGGCCAGTCGGGCCTGCTACGGCGATGAGCAACTCGCCTGCAATCTGCGCATCTATCAGGTGATGGTGGAGTCTTTCGTCGACGGTGACGGCAGCGCCAACTACGGTGTCGGCTACGGCCCCTCCCGTCACAACGGTGATCTGCAGGGGATCATCGACAGCCTCGACCACATCAAGAGTCTCAACGTCAACGCCATCTGGCTCACCCCCGTGTTCGACTCCTGCGCGGGGCAAGGGGGTGATGACAAGCTCGATGCCACCGGATACTTCGCCTGCGACTACTTCAACGTCGATCCCAACTTCGGCAGCAACGCCCAGCTGAAAAAGCTGGTGGATGGGGCGCATCAGCGCGGCCTCTACGTCTTCCTCGACGGGGTGTTCGGCCACGTCAACAAGGTGGGGGTGAGCAAGCCTTCACCGGCCGGCTTGTTGCCCGCCCTCAAGAGCGGCGGTGCCGGTTATCCGGGTCAGCTGGTGGATTACAGCCAGCCCCAGAGTCTCGCCTACTTCAAGGAGGTGGCCCGCTACTGGGTCGAGCAGTACGGCATCGATGGCTGGCGTCTCGATCAGGCCTATCAGCTGAGCCTCGATGAGTGGCGCGCCATTCGCCGCGAGGTGGAGCGGGCCAGTGCGGCGCGCAAGGTGGCCGGTCAGCAGTGGGGCACCCTCGGCTATATGGTGGGCGAGGTGTGGAAGGGGGCTGACGACATTCGCGCCCAGGCGTATGGGCCGAGCGACAATCCGGCACTCTCGTCTGCGTTCGATTTCCCGCTGCGCTACGGCATCGTACAGGCGCTGGCGGTGGAGGAGTCCGGCAAGGGCGGGCAGGGGGCCAGCGTGCTCGACGCCAGCTGGAACAAGGTGGAGAACTACCCGAACCACGCCATGCCGAACCTGATGCTCGGCAACCACGATCTGGTGCGTTTCGGCGATCTGCTGGAGCGAGGCCACTTCAATCCGACGGAGTACTGGCAGCGCCACAAGGCGGCCTTCAGTTTCCTCGCTGCCCGCTCCGGCCCCATCACTCTCTACTACGGCGAGGAGTTTGGCGACGAGGTGCCGGGCTTTGCCGCCAAGGTCGGCGGTGACTGCGCGGCGTTGGGATTGTGCGACGATCACGTGGCCCGCAGCGACGGCAAGGTGCCCGCAGTCACCGGCTTTGTGCCGGGCAGCGAACAGGCAGAGCTCAAGCAGTGGCTCAGCCAGCTGCTGGCCCTGCGCGCCAAACACCCCGCCCTCTATCAGGGGGAACGGGTCAAGCTGGTAGCCGAGGGGAGCCTCTATGGCGACATCAAGGAGACGGCAGCAGAGCAGATCGTCTACCTGCTCAACGTCTCAAGCACCCCCCAGAGCTATGCAGTGCCGGTCGGCAAACTGCGCAGCGGCAGTGCGCTGGTGGATTTGCAAAGTGGCGAGAGCCTGGCCATTGGCGGCAGCAGCGTAACGGTGGAGTTGCCACCCCTCACCGGTCGCTTCCTGTTGCTGCAATAGCGCGACCACGACCCAATGCAAAGGGCTCCATAGCGGAGCCCTTTTTCATGGCGATACCCGTCGCGGTGTCGTTCTACTTCTCGATGCCGCTGCCCAGCTCATCCGGGCGGGGAGCGGCTGGCGGGTGACCATTGCCGTTGCCATTGCGCCAGCTCTCCAGTCGGTTGTGCACCCCGCGGCGCAGGCTCTTGAAGCTGGTCTCCAGATAGTCGACACCGACCAGAATGGAGAGGGTGACACCGGTGAGCAGCAGCGCCTGATGGAGCATCTGCATGCCGATGAGGGCGCCGAGGGCGGCCAGCATCCAGACGGTGGCGGCGGAGGTGACCCCCAGTACCTGTCCATCCCGGGTCATCATCACCCCGGCACCGAGAAAGCCGATGCCGGTGATGAGCTGGCCCAGCACCCGTGCCTGATCGGCGCTCTGGGGGCTGAGGGCGGCGCCGATGGCGAGAAAGCAGTAGGTGCCGAGGATGATGAGCGAGGAGGTGCGGATGCCGACCGGCTTGCCGCGCAGCTGGCGCTCCAGCCCTACCAGAGTGCCGCACACCAGACAGACCAGGATGTTCTCCCAGCCAAGGGGCGCAATGTCCCACCAATCAGTCGTCATCATATCCACCTCTGCAATCGATGCTTGTTGTTATCCAGCCGCGCTCTGCCCCCGGTTCTCCAGCCGCTGGCGGAAGGCGCGGGCGAGGCGCTCGTAGAGGTCCTTTGCCTCTCTGTCCTCAATATCGCCACGTATCCAGGGATTGTCGATGATTTCCAGCAGCACGCAGTCGCGCCCTTGCTGGCGCAGGTCGACCCCGAACAGGCCGTTACCGAGCTGATGAACGGCGCGACGGGCGGTTTGCAGCACCCGCTCCGGCACCTCGCTCAGTGGCAGCGCCTCAATGCGGCTCATGTCGAGAGGGTGCTTGCGGCGGCGAATGCGGTTGCCGGGCTCGGGGCGGAAACGGCGGCAGGCAAACAGCGGTGAGCCATCGAGAAAGCCGATGCGCCAGTCGAACTCGGCGGGGATCCGGCTCTGCACCAGCAGCAGGGCAGAGCGACCCAGTCCCTCGTCCAACAGGCGAGCCAGCTGCTGCTCGTCGCTGGCCATGGCGAGATCCCGTCCCTGCGCCCCGTCGGGCACCTTCACCATCAGCGGCAGGCCGAGCCGTTGCACCAGCTCGTCGACATGGTGGCGGCCGCGGCGGGTCACCACCATGGTGGGCGGCATGGGCACGCCGCTACGCACCATCAGCTCGTAGAGATAGAGCTTGTTGCTGCAGGCGAGGATGGCGCGGGAGCTGTCGATCACCGGCATCTTGAGCTGCTCGGCGCGGCGGGCAAATTCGAAGGTGTAGTGGCCGACCGCCGTCTCGGAGCGTAGCCAGAGGGTATCGAACTCCGGCAGCCGCTCGATGGCTGACGGCGCCAGGATCTCGGCCCGGATCCCCTGCGCTGCGGCCGCTTTGATAAAGCGCTCCAGCGCCACTGCATCGCTGCTGGCGCGGCCGTCGTTGGGGTCGACCAGAATGGCGAGCTGATAGAGCGGCGCCGCCTGCTCCTCGTCGCCGGTGCCCACCAGTGCCTGGGCGTGGTGCAGCATCAACTCTTTCTCGCTTGGGCTTAGTTCCAGCGGTGACAGGCTCTGCTGCTGGCGCACCGACCAGCCGTGGCGGCCGCGCTTGAGGGTCAGCTCCTGCAGCGGCAGCTGGCTCAGGCCATAGTAGTAGCGGGCCAGCCCCGCCAGCTCGCTCTGTTCACACTGGCCGAAGATGGCGCGCACCCGGATTCGGTCCTCGCTCTGCTGGGCCAGCCACCCCTGCAATTTTCGCCACAGCTTGGCCGGTGGCTGCTGGGGTTGCAGCTGGCTGATGGCCTGCAAACCCGGCAGGCAGTGGTGGCCGCGGGCCTGGGCCAGCAGTGAGCAGTAGTAGCCAGCGCTCAGGTGTTCCAGATTGCGGCAGAGGTTGATGATGCGGGGGCGGCCGCCGGTGGTGGGCACCCCGTGTTGCAGGTAGGTGCGGGCGGTCAGCAGATAATCGGCATGGCAGGGCCAGTCGCCCAGCTCTTCGACGATGACGTAGGTACTCATATTTTCGGCTCCACAGATGAAACTGCCTTAAGCGGCAGGATCCCCAGTGGGCTTCGATGCACCGACAAGCACGACAATGGCGCGAGGGGAAACAAGAGGTTACAGTGCCTAATATTCTGCCTTGGTAACTTGTGATACAAGTCGCATTTTTGGTGCTGAGGATAAATAACCGAACAAGGACTCCCCGTGTTGACCGTCCGCGCCGCCCGACCCAGCGATCTGGGCGCCATCGTTAAACTGGAACGCTACTGTTTTCCTCCCGAGGTCGCCTTTGGCCGCAGTCGCTGGCACTATCTGCTCGCCCAGGCCAGAGGCCGCACCCTGCTGGTGCTGGATGAGAAGGAGCAGCTGATGGGCTATCTCTGCCTGCTGGAGCACAAGGGGTGGGATCGCCTCATCGTGCAGACCCTCGCCATCCGCTGGACCATCCGTCGTCAGGGCTGGGCGCAGCGCCTGCTGGAGCAGGTGATCCGCGAAGGGCAGGAGGCTGGCTGGGGGGCGATCCGGCTGGAGGTCGGCGATGCCAACGCCGAGGCGCTGGCGCTCTATCGGGGGCTGGGGTTCAAAGCCACCCAGCGGCTGCCCGACTACTATGGCCCCGGTCAGCATGCCCACCGGCTGGTGCTGAAGCTGGCCGGAGAGAGGAGAGAAGAGGAGAGGGGATGAGCTGCGACAACTGCCTCGCCACCGCCATCAGGGCCAAGCTGGGGCGCTGTCCGGTCTGCGCCGGCCAGACCTTTGCCATCGGCATGGTCGGCTGGCTGGTATGGTGGTGGTGTGGCGCCGACACCTCGGTCAACGCCCTGACCGGCCTGTTGTTTGCACTGGGGGGATCGGGCCTGTTTTTGCTCCACCTGCTGGTGTTTGTCTGGCGCAAGGTGACCGGGCGTGAATTGAGCGACGAATGAATCAGATTGATTTCAAACAGATAAATAACAATAGCGCTGTAGATATGGAGGTTCAGATGATAGCAATGGTAACGGGCGCCTCGTCCGGGTTTGGTGAGTCCATCAGCCGTCAGCTGGTGCAGGCGGGCTACCGGGTGATCGGTACCGGCCGCCGCGGTGAGCGGCTGGCTGCGCTGGCCGACGAGCTGGGTGCGCAGTTCCTGCCGCTGGTGTTCGACGTGCAGGACAAGGCGGCCACCTGCGCTGCCATCGCCGCTCTGCCGGCCGAGTGGAGCGAGGTGGATCTGCTGGTCAACAACGCCGGGCTGGCGCTGGGGCTGGAGCCGGCCCACAAGGCGGATCTGGAAGATTGGGAGCAGATGATCGCCACCAACATCAGCGGTTTGACCCTGCTCACCCGCCTGCTGCTGCCGGGCATGGTGGCGCGCAATCGCGGCCACGTCATCAATATCGGCTCCATCGCCGGCACTTACCCCTATCCGGGCGGCAATGTCTACGGCGCCACCAAGGCGTTCGTGAAGCAGTTTAGCCTCAACCTGCGTGCCGATCTGGCGGGCACCGCCATCCGCGTCACCAACGTGGAGCCGGGTCTGTGCGGCGGCACCGAGTTCTCCAACGTGCGCTTCCACGGTGACGATGCCAAGGCGGCCTCCGTCTATCAGGGGGTGCAGGCCATTCAGCCGGAAGATATCGCCAATACCGTGCTCTGGGTGAGCCAGCAACCGGCTCACGTCAACATCAACAGCATCGAGATCATGCCGGTGGCGCAGACCTTCGGCCCGCTCAATATCAGCCGCCGCTGATGGCGGTAGTTGACGAAATGAAAGAGGCTCCCTTGGGAGCCTCTTTGCGTTGGTGAGCCGATTACAGGCTCATGATCTTCTTGAACTCCTCCGGCGAGTACTTCTGCTCGGTGCGCTTGGTGAGATCCGTCATCAGCTTGTAGCGCAGCGTTTTGGCCATCTGATAGGTCTGCTCCAACTGGCCATAGGAGTAGTCGGCGGCCAGCCCGATGGCGGTAGCCTTGTCGCTGGCATACGCCTGCTTCAGGCTCTTGTCGAGTAGCGCAACCTCCTTGTAAAGCTTGCTGCTCTCCTTGCTCCAGACGCCGCGCAGCAGCGGCAGGTACTTGTCCGGATCAGCGCTGGCCAGTGCGGTCAGGCTGCGGAACTGCCAGTAGGCAGAGTCATCGGAGTAGCTGTCGCTGCCGGTGCGATAGGGCAGGGGATAGTTTTCCAGCGTGTTGTAGAGCGGCACCATCACAGATTCGGCCAGCACGCCGTAGCTCTGCCAGATCAATCCCTGCAGCTCTTTGGGCATCTCCTTGCGCAGCTGGATGACGTGGGATTCGAGCTGGCGATCGATGCGGATCGGCCGCTCCGCCTTGCCCGCCAGCGGCGTGCCCTCATAGGTGGCGCTCAGCAGCCTGGCCACGTCCGGCACGGCGATGGGGGCATCCGGCTTCATAAAGAGCGGATATTGCGCCTGCCGGGTCGGCTGCGGGTGGCTGGCGGTCAGCATGTTCTGGCCGAGCCACTCCCGATCCACGTTATACGGGTCAGCGATGACCCCGAACGCCTTGGCGAAGTTGAACTCTTTCGGGTCGGCGTTCTCCAGCAGTTTGTGTTCGCGTACAAACTCCAGCAGCTTGGGCGAGTGCAGCACATCGGCGCTGTCGAGATTGACGCCGTGGATGCGCAGGCCGTTGGCCACCATGGCATAGCTGTCGTCCGGCACCCGCACCGCGATCCAGTGGTGGCCGGAGCCGATCTCCATCAGCCAGGCCTCGTTCACATCCGCCAGATAGAGGCTGTTGCCCTCACCGGCGCCATATTGCTCCACATAGCGGCCAAGCAGCTCGACCCCCTCTTTGGCCGTCTTGGCCTGCGGCAGGATCAGGGTGGGGATGATGGCTTCAATCACGCCCTTCTCGATCAGCGGATCGGCTTTCTGGGCCTTGTCGTTGACCTCGGCACTGGTGGTGGCCGAAATGGCGACGTTGAACTCGTTGATGCCGCGCTCCTCGTAATACTTGCCGTCCGGGTCGCTGGCTGTTGCATCCCAGTCACGAATGGCTGAGTAGGCGAAAAACGCCTTTGGCATCGGCACTTCCAGCCCGTTACCCAGCTTCCAGAGTTTGCCCTCGTTCTGCTGCGAGGGCCGGAAGGCGAGGTACTTGTTCCAGTTGTTGACGCCAAAATCCTCGTTTCTGGCGATCATCACGCTGCCATCGGCACTGGCCCCCTTGCCGACGATAAGGCCGGTACAGGCGTCGGCACTGGTGCCAAGCAGGGTGAGCAGGGTGGCGGAGAGAAGACTCAAAGTGTGTTTTTTCATCGTTATGCCCGAAAGGTTGCGGTGAGTGAGAGTCAGACGAGGGGATGAGGTGTGGAGAGGCCGCAACTCCGAACTGGCAGCGGAGCGAGCACGGCAGATTGGTCTGCCTGTTATTGGTTTTACGAACAGATCATCCATGACACGGCTGGCTGGTTGTGATGTGCGCCAAAATTGTATTCCTGAGTGGTTGTTTGTTTTGTGATCGATGGAGCGTTCCTGCGGTTTATATGGTGCCGCGTTTTTGAGGCAGCGGTATGTGTCGGAAATCGGGGTAAAAGCAGCGGATGAGTCATGATTCTGACGCTGCGTCGGGGCTGTAACCGTTGGCAAGCTTGCCAGAGCGTGGATCTCGCCCAATCTGACAAGTTGGCCTGTAACTTGCTCGTTTTATTGTCAAAGGTGGGGCCAGACCCCATATCGCCGCATTCAGTCGGCCCGCTCCGGCGGGTCGGCACACAGAACGGGAGTCTTCATGGATATCAAACCCTACAGCCAGCAGCTTGCCCAGAGCGCCTCCAACAACCGCGCCCTCGCCACCCTCAACAGTGCCGGTAGCGGTGGTCAGGGTGGTGGCTGGGAGGAGATGGTCAGCCTCTCCACCCAGCGCATGACCGGTCAGGCCCAGCAGGTGCTCACCTATGAACATCTGGCCAAGAACAGCAAGCTGCCGCCGGCGCTCGACATGAGCTCCGACAAGGGGGGCGTGGTACAGCAGCTGGTGGACAAGGCGCTCGGGTTTGACCGCAAGAAATTCAACGAGATAGAAGACAAACTCAAGGCTATTGCCGACAACAAGAAGCTGACGCCGGAAGAGCGGGCTGAGCAGAGCAAGCCGCTCAACGAGCAGAAAGATGCGATGCTGAAAGAGGCGATGGATCGCCTGACCGGCAAGAAGAGCTCATCCAAAGATGAGGCCAAAACCGCCTGATCCCGTCACTGTTGTGTGAGATACCCGGTCGGCACAGATGGGCCAGTGTCGACCGCCGATGGGCAAGCTTCTGCCACCTCTTTTGACCTCACCTCCCCACAGGCGCACAATGTCCGCGCATTGAGCCAGTCGAGGAGTCCGCCGTGTACAACTTCCAATATGCCAATCCGACCCGCATCTGTTTCGGCGAGGGGCAGATCGCCACCCTGCCCGAACTGATCCCGCCCGGCAGCCGGCTGCTGGTGCTCTACGGCGGTGGCAGCATCAAGCAAAACGGCGTCTATGAGCAGTTGACCCGGGCGCTGGAGGGGGTGACGTGGCAGGAGTTTTCCGGCATCGGCGCCAACCCCAGATACGAGCTGTTGATGGAGGCGGTGGCGCTGGTGAAGCGTGAGCGCATCGACTTCCTGCTGGCGGTCGGTGGCGGCTCGGTAGTCGATGGCTCCAAGTTTGTTGCGGCCGCCGCCTGCTATGAGGGTGATGATCCCTGGGATATCTGCGGCAAGCAGGCGCGCGTGCACCAGGCGCTGCCGATGGGCTGCGTGCTGACCCTGCCGGCGACCGGCTCCGAGAGCAATCCCACCTCGGTGGTGAGCCGGGGGGATGTGAAGATCTCCTTCAGAAGCCCGCTGGTGCAGCCGCAGTTTGCGGTGCTCGACCCGACCACCACCTACAGCCTGCCGCCGCGCCAGACCGGCAACGGGGTGGTGGATGCCTTCGTCCATATCGCCGAGCAGTACCTCACCTTCCCGGTGGGAGGCGAGGTGCAGGACAGACTGGCGGAGGGGCTGCTGCAGGTGCTGGTGGAAAACGGCCCCAAGGCGCTGGCGGAGCCGACCAACTATCAGGTGCGGGCCAATCTGATGTGGGCGGCCAGTCTGGCGCTCAACGGCCTTATCGGTTGCGGGGTGCCGCAGGATTGGGCCTCCCACGCCATCGGCCATCAGCTGACGGCGCTTTACGGGCTCGACCACGGCCAGAGTCTGGCGGTGGTGCTGCCCGCCCTGCTGCGGGAGCGGGCAGCGCAGAAGCAGGAGAAACTGGCCCAGTTTGCCGAGCGGGTGTGGCACTCCAGCCGCGAGGATTATGCCCTGCGCATCGAAGAGGCGATTATCCGCACCGAACAGTTCTTCCAGCAGATGGGCCTCGGTACCCGCCTCTCTGACTATGGCCTCAGCGAAAGCTGTATTCCGGCGGTCTGCTCCAACCTCAAGCGGGTCGGGCGCACCGCACTCGGGGAGCAGCAGGATATCGACCCGGATCAGGTGGCGCGGATCCTCGCCCAGGCACTGTGAATCGCCAAAGGGGGGATCGGGGGCACTCCCTCATCTGACCGCCAGAGTGACAGGCGTCAGCGCCAAACAAGATTGTTGCAAGAAAAGCTGGCTATAAAATTTTTTTGTTGCGCTGGTGAAATAATCGCGCGACCACGCCAGCGGCTTGTTTCATCAGAGCTGGCAAATCCAGCTGGCCGATCTTCCGGTCAATTCGTGCTGACCAGGGGCTATCCCCGGCAATAACAAGGGCCGCTTGCTGCGGCCCTTGGTGTATCTGGCAGATCTGTTACTCGGTGCGTGCCTTGAGGTAGCCGGCGTAGTCCGGGATCTGCACGCTGAACGCCTGCCGCATATGGGGGCTGTCCATGATGAAGTCGGCGGTTGCTTCGTTGGTGGCAACCGGGATGTTCCACACCGCAGCCAGTCGCAGCAGCGCCTTCACATCCGGGTCGTGGGGCACCGCATTGAGGGGATCCCAGAAGAAGATCAGCACGTCGATCTTCCCTTCGGCAATCAGGGCGCCAAGCTGCTGGTCGCCACCCATGGGGCCGGAGAAGAGGCAGGTGATGGGCAGCTCGGCCTTTTTGCCGAGCATGGTGCCGGTGGTGCCGGTGGCATAGAGGTGGTGGAGCTTGAGCTCCTCCTTGCGGCGCATGACCCAGTTCAGCAGAGGGGTTTTCATGTTGTCGTGAGCGACCAGTGCCACCCGCTTGTGGGGTGCCATCTCGCGTGCAATCTGTTCCATGAAGGTATCCGTAGCATTGTGATTGGAATTGAGCCGTATCCTAATCGAAAGCCATGACAGATGCTGTGTCGGGCGTATTAACTGTGATCCTGCCGGAAAGTTTTCGGGCAATGGTGGCCCAAATGAAGAGACCCGCCAGCAGCGGGTCTCTTCATTTGAGTTCTTTGGCGGGTCAGGAGCCGTGGTGCAGCTGTGCCTGCTGGTAGTTCTCCAGCCCGATGCGATCGATGAGATCGAGCTGGGTCTCCAGCCAATCCACATGCTCCTCCTCATCTTCCAGGATCTCCTGAAACAGGTCGCGGCTGATGTAATCCTGCACCGATTCGGCGTAGGCGATGGCCACTTTCAGGTCGGGAATGGCATCCATCTCCAGCGAGAGGTCGCAGCGCAGCATCTCTTCCACCGTTTCACCGATGCGCAGCTTGCCGAGATCCTGCAGGTTGGGCAGCCCTTCGAGAAACAGCACCCGCTTGACCAGCTCGTCGGCGTGCTTCATCTCGTCGATGGATTCGTGGTACTCCTTGTGCCCGAGCGCCTTGAGGCCCCAGTCATCGTAGATGCGAGCGTGAAGGAAGTATTGGTTGATGGCAATCAGCTCATTGGCCAGCACCTTGTTGAGGTGGGCAATGATCTTGGGGTCTCCTTTCATCGACAGTGCTCCTTGGTTCGTGCCTGAAGTGGCAATCATCAGAGCTTAGTCGAGAAACATGACGACTTCGGGATGGCGGCGGATCAGGCCACTTCGTAGTAGAGCGGGGTTTGCTCCTGCTCCATCTTGTCGAGCTCGGCAGCGATGATCTCCATGGTCATGCGCACGCACTTGCCGCACTGGGCGCCCACCTCGAGCGACTGCTTGAGCTGGCGGAACTCGCTGCTGCCTGACTGCACCGCCTTGCGGATCTGGGTATCTGTGATGCCGCGGCACAAACAGACGTACATGGTGGATTACCTCATATGAAATTGAGTGAAATCTAAATGAGAGTGGTTCGCAATGCAAATAACCATTGGTAATAAGATCCCCCGCTTGCCACTTGTCACCCCCTTGGGGAGAATGCCCTGATACAGAGGGAACCATCATGCTCAAGAAACTGTTCAGCGCCCTGTTCGGGGGCGAGCCAGCCAAGGCACCGGAAGTCACTCCCACCGAATATGCCGGCTATCTCATCTATCCGGAACCCATGGCCGAAGGTGGCCAGTACCGGCTGGCAGGCCGCATCACCAAAGAGGTGGATGGCGTGCTGCAAACCCACCGCTTTATCCGCTCAGATCTGTTTGCCAACCCGGCCGATGCCGAGCGCTTCATGGTGCAGAAGGCCCACACCTTTATCGATCAGATGGGGGATCGCATGTTCGAGCCCCGCAAACCGGCTGACAGCCAGGCTTCATGACATTGCAAGAGGTCACCCTGCTGCGCGAGGCGCTGGCCCGCGCAGGTGAGCGGCGCCTGATCTGGCTGGAGGGGGAGGAGGCCGACTGCATTGCCCGCGCCCAATCCCTGCTCGGTGAGACTGTCTTCTGGCTGGGGGAGGGGCCCGAGTGCTATGCCCCGCAACCCGCCGCCAAGGCGCTGCAGCGGCTCGGTCAGGAGTGCGACACGCTGGTGTTCAACGCCTTCAGCGGCTTTCATCCCGATGCCTTCGGGGCGCTGGCGGGCACTCTGCGCGCTGGTGGCTTGCTGTTGCTGTTGACGCCGCCCAGAGAGAGCTGGCCAGCATGGCCGGATCCCGACCGGATTCGGCTGGTGGCCCAGCCGGAGGATGCCGGTCGGGCCGGCCACGGCTTTATCGCCCGACTGGTGCGGTTGCTGGCGGGGGATCCTGCCCTCTCGCTGGAGCCGCCGGTTTGCTCGCAGCCTTGGCAACCGATTGGGCCCGAACGCAGGCTGAGCTGCGATCAGGCGCGGGCACTGCCCGCCATCCACAAGGTGTTGCACGGTCATCGCCGCCGGCCGCTGGTGCTGAGTGCCGACCGCGGTCGTGGCAAGAGTGCGCTGCTGGGGCTGGCCGCCGCTGAGCTGCTGCGCCAGCAGCCCGCGCTGAAAATAGTGGTGACGGCTCCCTCGCAGGCGACGGTCGCCACCCTGTTTGCCCACGCCGCTCGCGGGCTTGATTGCACGCCAGAACAACTGACCGGGCTGAGCTACTGTTCGCCAGATCGGCTGGTGCACGAGGCGATGAATCCCGATCTGCTGCTGGTGGATGAAGCGGCAGCCATTCCGACCCCGCTGCTTGAAGCCATGCTGGCCCGCCACAGCCGCATTGTGTTTGCCACAACCGAGCACGGTTACGAAGGGACGGGGCGCGGTTTCCACCTGCGCTTCAAACGGGTGCTCGATAGCCAGACCCCGGAGTGGCAGGAGATCCACCTCTCTGAGCCCATTCGCTGGAGTGAGTGCGATCCGCTGGAGCCGCTGATTTTCCGCCTGCTCGGCCTCAATGCCGAAGTAGCAACGCCCTTGCCGCCGACCAGCCCGAGCTGGCGTCTGATCAGCCAGGAGGCGCTGGCCAGCGACGAGGCGTTGCTCAACCAGCTGTTCGGCCTGCTGGTGCTGGCTCACTACCAGACCACGCCGAGCGATCTCAGGTCACTGCTGGAGAGCCCGGATCTCGACATCCATCTGCTGGAACAGGATGCGAGCCTGCTGGGAGTGGCGCTGGTGGCGCGGGAAGGGGGAATTGACCCTGAACTGTCCGAGGCGATCTGGGCCGGGCGTCGCCGTCCGCGCGGCCATCTGCTGCCCCAGTCGCTGCTGGCTCATGCCGGTTTCAAAACGGCGGGGGGGCGCAGCTACGCCCGGGTGATGCGCATCGCCATCCATCCCGAGCTGCATCGCCACGGTCTGGGGTCGCTGCTGCTTGGTAAGCTTGAAGAGCACTATCGTCAGATTGGCATCGACTATCTCGGCTCGGCCTTTTCGGCCAGCGCCGACCTGCTCCCCTTCTGGCGCAAGGCCGGACTAGCGGTGCTGCGCATAGGCCTGCAGCGGGATGCCGCCAGCGGCTGCCATGCAGCCCTGCTGCTCAAAGCGCTGAAACCCGAGCATGAGATCGAGTTGAATCAATGGCAGCAGCGTTTTGTACGCCAGCTGCCGACCTTGCTGGCGGGCGAGTTGAGCGCGTTGGATCCCGAGTTGGTATGGCAATGCCTGCAAGGCAGTACCGTTACCACGCCGGAGTTTGGTGAGTTCGAGCGCGATGAGATTGAGTGCTTTGCCCTGCATCACAAGCCGTTCGAACTGAGTCAGTCGAGCTTGCAGCTGTGGTTGGCGCGCAATCTGGCTCGGCTGGCCGAGCTCACCCCGGATGAGCGTTATCTGCTGATTGCCCCCATCTGGCAGTACGCAGAGTGGGGGGCGCTGGCTGCGAGGTTGCAACTGGCGGGCAAGCCCGCCGTGATCAAGGCGCTGCGGGCGCTGCTGGCGCGTCTCCTGATCTCCCCTACCACTCGATAGGTTTGCCCTGCCAGTCGAGAAAGCTCAGCTCGCCATCCGGTTGCAGCCGGTTCATCAGGTTAACCAGATGGCCGGCCACCAGCTCGGGACTCTGCACGTTTCCCGCCGGTACGTTGGCGTGAAACGGGCGAGAGAGTGGGGTATCCACAGTGCCGGGATGGAAGGTCAGCAATTTGACGCCGGGCGCCCGCCGGGCCAGCTCGATGGCGGCACACTTGAGCAGCATGTTGAGGGCGGCCTTGGATGCGCGATAGCCATACCAGCCGCCAGCCCGGTTGTCGCCAATGCTGCCGACCCGGGCGCTGAGAACGGCCAGAGTGCAGGGATCGCGGCCAAACAGCGGTAACAGCTGGCTGATCCAGCGCAGCGGCAGCAAGGCGTTGGTCTGGTAAAGATGGGTCATGGCCGCGAGATTGAGTGCCTCCAGCCGCTTCTCCGGCTGGATCTCCCCCTGATGCAGGATGCCATTACATATCACCACCCGATGGGGTCTCGGCGCCAACTCCGCGATACGGGCTACCGCAGCTACCATCTGCTCATCGCTGTAATCGCAACATAGCCAGTGCAGACCCGGCGATGAGAGGCCAGCAGGTGCGGGCTGACGACTGATGGCAATCACTGGCCCGATACCCGCCGCCAACCAGTGTGCGACCAGCGCCGCCCCGATACAGCCAGAAGCGCCAATCACGACGACACCTTCACTCATCTCTGGCTCCTTATCAGCGCATGGATTTGTCCTGATTGGCAGATACGATCGTGCCAGCCTGCGGGATCAAGCGGTTAAGGCTGCAATCTTGCCGAGATCCGAGCCGCTGGGCTAATTCCATTCCTATACTGAGGGAAAACCGCAGCGGAGTGCTGCCTGCGCAACCAGAGCATGAGAGTCACCATGATGGCCAAAGACGGGGAAGAGCGTAAATCCATTCTGACCGAGAGCGGTACCAACGAGCTCGAGATCATCGAATTTCACCTCAAGAAGCAGCTGCCGGACGGGCGCGAGAAGATCGCCTACTACGGGATCAACGTCGCCAAGGTGCGCGAGGTGATCCGGGTGCCGGAGACCACCGATTACCCCAACGCCCAGCGCCACATGGTGGGCGTATTCTCCCTGCGGGATCGCCTCATTCCGCTGGTGGATCTGGCGGGCTGGCTCGGCATCAAGACCAACCCCGACCCCAGCCACAAGGTGGTGATCGTCACCGACTTCAACAAGATGGCCAACGGCTTTCTGATCGACAGCGTCAGCCGGATTCACCGGGTATCCTGGGAGGATGTGGAGTCACCCAGCCAGTTTCTGGAGGCGGGAGAGAACGACTGCGTGGTGGCCGTGGTCAGGCGCGATGGCAACCTCATCATGATCCTCGATTTCGAGAAGATCATCGCCGATATCAACCCCGAGCTCAGCATGGAGAAGTACGACGTCACTCAGGATCGCAAGGTTATCATCGACGATCGCATGATGGCACTGCGTCAGAGCAAAACCATTCTGGTGGTGGACGACTCGGCCTTTATCCGCAAGATGATCGAAACCACCCTGCGCACCGCCGGTTACAACGTGATCACGGCCAAGGATGGGGGAGAGGGGTTGGAGATGATGACGGATTTCGATCGCCTGGCCCAGGAGGAGAGGATGCCGGTGACCGGCTTCGTCAACGCGGTGATCACCGATGTGGAGATGCCGCGCATGGACGGCATGCATTTGCTCAAGCGGCTGCGGGAGACCCCCTCCTACAAGGAGATGCCCATCGTGATGTTCTCCTCGCTGATGAGTGACGACAACCGCCAGAAGGCGCTGCAACTGGGGGCGAACGATACCATCACCAAACCCGAGATTGGGCGGATGGTGGGGATGATGGATCACATGCTGCTGGGGATAGCACTCCCTTCGCCCGCCAACAATATCTGATAGCGGATTAGCCAAGAGAAAACGGCCACCTTATGGGGTGGCCGTTTTGCTTTTACTGGTTATCCGAAGGTCAGGCAGTTTTTTCCTGATCAAGCATCACCCTCAGGAGGCAACGCTGGCACTGGCTGCTGAGGAGGCAACCGGCAGTTCGATAGCCGGTTTGGCCGGCTCTTCGGCAGGCTTGGGCGGCTTGATGCAGGGCTGCTGGGTGCCGATGGTGCTGAGCGACAGGCAGGGGATCGGCAGACCGATATGGACGGGTTCGCCGAGAAACTTGGGCCCCTTGTCCAGCACGTAGAGATCGACCAGCCCCATCACCCGGGCAAACACCTCGCGGATCCGGGTACGGATGCCCTGATAGGCGCTGGGATCATCGGCGTTGAAGCCGACCGCATCGATGCCAAAGTGACGGGCAATAAAGATGGCCCGCTCGTTATGAAAGCCCTGGGAGACCACGGTAAAGCGATCCTGACCGAACACCTCTTTGGCTCTGACCACAGAGTCGAGGGTGCGAAAGCCGGCGAAATCCATGTATATGGCGGAGGCCGGGATCCCCGCCTTGATCAGGGCGCGCCGCATCTGGCGCGGTTCGTTGTACTGCAGGGTGGCGTTGTCGCCGGAGACCAGGATGTAGTCCACCTTGGCATTGTTGTAGAGCTCGGCCGCCGCCTTGATGCGGTATTTGAAGTAGTGGTTGGGGCCACCGCCCGAGAGGTATTTGGAGGTGCCCAGCACCACGGCAACCCGGTTGTATGGCACATCGCTCACCTTGTCGAAGGTGTAGTGGCGTGCATCCGAGACGATCCACTCGCTATAGGCCAGCACCGAGGCAATCAGGGCCAGCAGTGACAGCAGGCAGGCGAGGAGGATCTTGGCAAACTTCTTCATGCGCGATGCGGTTTGGGTCTGAAATTGGGAATGGCTTCCGGCATTCTATTACAACTCGGCTGTTGGCGTCAGGCTTGATAGCAGTAGCGGGACGCATTGGGGCAGGGCTTGTCGCAGGAAATCACTGATATAAAGAGGGGCTGCGCTGGCAGCCCCTCGACGTTTTCAGGCCCGGATCAGTGAGCCGAGTCATTGGCCTTGCAGGCTTCCGACTCCTTGTTGGCTTGCCACCATGGCAGCAGATCCCGGCTCAGCCACTCCTGATAGGCTGCGCTGTCATTGGCGATCAGCTTGTTGAGCTCCGCCTCGAAGTCGCTCAGCGCCTGCTGCCGATCCGGATTGCGCAATGCCTGCGCCATCGCCAGCCAGCTGGCATTGCGACCGGTATCGTTGAGGAAGCGGTGCACAGTGTAGGACCAGGAGTAGACCATCTCACCCCCCTGGTCGTAATCAAGGTGCAGGATGGATGCCAGAGTCGGCCGCTGGTTGGCGGGGCGGTTGCTCACATTGTCCAGACCTCTGGCAAAGCACTGGCCATGGGCGATGTACTCCGCCACCCCCTCGGCCCACCAGGTGGTGCGATTGAGGGGATAGTGGCCAAAGCTGCCGTACTGGTTGAAGCGGCCGTCGAGATAGTGGACGTACTCGTGGCGCAGGTTCCACACCTGGAAGGCAGGGCGTTTCCACTCGGCCTCATAGGCAAAGAAGCGGGCCTGATTGCCGGGGCGAGCCGGATCCCCCTCGATGTAGATGCCGCCATTGTCAGTGGAGACGCCAAAGAGGGCGCCGCCGTACCGGCTCCAGTCGGCGGAGGAGTTGAAGATCACCAGCTCCAGCGCCTCGTTGTGATCATCCGCTACCGGTTGTTCGCCGGTTTCCATAAGCTGGTGGAAATGCTGCTCTTCCTCACCCAGCTCGCGGCAGATCCCTTCAGCCTGAGCCTGGGTAAGATCCTGGGCGCGCAGGCGCAGGGTCGGCGAGCAGGTGTGCTCGAAGGGCAGGATATCCTCCATGCGGATCGGGGTGCAGAGCCCGGCAAACTCGCCGCTGACACAGGCTTCACTGGTGCGATCCGTGTAGGTGAGGTAGTAGCTGGAGAGGGTGAGGGAGACCTCTTCCAGCAGGGCCGCGGGCTGGTTGCCTCCCGGAACCAGCCCGTGCTGGCGCATGATGGCGATGACATCGCGGTCGAGCTGCTGGCGATAGCTGTTTGCCTCGTCCGGTCTGGTGTAGCGCATCATCTGATAGAGGCGGCTGTGGGCATCGAGGATGTTGTTGAAGATAAACAGATCTCGCGAGCCGTCACGCTGCTTCCAGAGTGCCAGCTCGCTCATGCCGAGCAGACGCAGGTTCTGGCGGATGGCCGTTTCCTGCGCCAGCAAGGTGGCGGTGAAGTCCGCCTGCTGGCCATAGGATGCGCTCTGATCGACCAGATTGAGCAGTTCGAACAGCCCGTCAGCCCAGGGCTTGTGGCCATTGATCTGTGCCGCATGTTGCACGGCATAGGCAAACGCCTGATTCAGCTGTGCCAGCATGGGCGCGGCGCTTTGCCGGAAGGCTTCCTGTCCCAGCTGTCCTTGGGCGGCCACGCTCCACGCTTCCAGCACGGTTCCGGCCTGATCCTGCGGTTCTGCGCCCAGCAGCAAGGGGTGGTTGAGCAGATCAATCATGACACCAGCCAGTGCGCGGGCGACCTGATCGCTCTCCTGCTTGATACCGCCGTGATAGTTGTGGGCGCGCACATAATAGAGCAGCTTGTCCATCGCCGGATGGGTCGGCTGATTGGCCGCCAGCAGGGCACGCATGCCGCGCACCACCGCCATCAGCTTGGCATCGTCGTGACCATAGTCCGGCTGCCACGCTGGGCTGTTCTGCCCGCTCACATCGGCCACCAGCTTGGCTGCGTCGGCATCGAGCAGATCCGTATCGGGTTGCTCGGGCTCCGAGCAGGGGCGACCGTTGGCGCGGCGGCACTCCAGCTGCTCCTCCTTGCTATCAAGGATGATGGGGCGGTTGAGCACCCTGCTCTCCTGCCACTCGTCGGTTTCCGGCAGCGGCTGCCACTCGGCCCCGGCGATCGAGTATTGGTAACCACTGTCCTTGAGGGTCACGGCGACGTTGCTGCCAGCCGGGATCACCTGACGGCAGATGCGATAGCGGATGGTGTTGGTTCCCTCCTTGCGCTCCTGCGGTTCGTCGCACTCCTGCTGTGGCGTGAGCTGATCGAGCTGCCACTGATAACGGCGCCAGACGTGGATCTCGCTCACCTGAGCGGCCGCCTGAGATCCGCTGTTCGGCTGCAGGCGGAAGAAGATCTGTTCCAGCCGGCCATCCCGTTCGCTGGGGCTCTCTTCCAGCACATGCAGCTGTTGCCAATCCTGTGGCTGATAGTGCCACTCCGGCTCGGCACAGCGCCCCTGTGCGTTGAGTTCACAGCGGTCCAGTTCGCGCTCGCTCTGCCCCAGGATCACCGCAGAGGGGAGTGGCAGGCGATCCTGGCGGGTGGCGGTCGGCGTGCCAGCCAGCTGCTCCCAGCGGCCCTGTTTCATGCCATAACCGAAGTCATAGCTGCTGGCGGGGATCAGCTTGCCGGCCGGAACCCGATCTTCGCAGCGGACGAAGCGGATCTGCCAACCGGATTCCACCCTGAGCTGGGGCTCGCCACACTGCTGCTCAGCGAGGGCCGCGAGGTCGCTCCCCTGCCAGTCAAGGCGGCGATAGACCCTGAGCTGCTGATAGGGAGCGCTGGTGCTGCGAGCCTTGAGCTCGTAGGTGATCTCGGTGATGCGCGCGGCGAGTTGCCGGCTCGATTCGCCAGTCAGCTGATACTGCTGCCAGTCATTGGGGGAGTAGTTGGCTTGCGCCGAGGGTGTAGCCAAAAGCAGGGGGCCTGCCAGCAGCAGCCACCCGGTACCTGAACGGTTCATTTTTATCCCTTGTTATTGTCTGCGTTGTAACCGACAGGCAATTTATGGGGATTCAAAAGAATATCAATAGTGGTTTAAAAAAGATAAAAATCAATAAGATGTGCTTTATTTTTCGGGCGGGTGGTATGAGGGCGCTTCAGCAGTAGTAAAGGCTCACATGAGACATTTTCATGTATGGGATGAAATCACGAAAATGGGAGCAACATCACATCCGGTTGCCGGTGTTACTCCCGTCGGTTGGGTCAACCACCGCTGTTCGGTTATTCAATGGCCCACTGTTGAAACAGTTTGCGCTGGGGTTTGAGATTACCGCCGAGATCGGGCCAGGGGAGCCAGCGGTCGGGCACCATAAAGCCGGGCAGGGTGGCACGGATCCAGGCTGCCAGCTCGGGGTAAGGGACCGGTTCGCCGTGCCAGTCGATAAAGGCGGCGGGGCGCTGCCCCCACTCGTCGCTCGGCACCGGCACCACCAGTGCCTGGGCGACAGCCGGGTGGTCCACCAGCCGCTGCTCTATGGTCTCGGGCTGGATATTTTCGCCCCCCGAGATAAAGAGGTTGTCGAGTCGCCCCTCTACCACCAGTTCGCCGCTCTCGCTGAAGTGGCCCTTGTCACGGGTATGAAACCAGCCATCCCCATCAAGCGGTAGATCGAGCGTTCCATCGCGATAGTAACCGGCAAACAGGGTGGCACCGCGCACGCAGATCTCCTGCTCCCTGATGCACACCTCCCGTCCCGGCAGCGGGTGGCCGACCACACCGGCATTGCCGGGGATGGTGGTGCAGACCTGACTGCCCATCTCGGAGAGGCCATAACTCACCTTGGGTTCGAGCCCCATGGCGCAGAGACGGCTCACCAGTGGCTGCGGGATGGCGGCACCACCGAGCAGCAGCTCGCGCAGTCGGGTGCGGGCGGGGTCAAAGCCCTCTGCCAGCAGGCGCCAGAGCTGGGTCGGCACCAGCGAGAGGTGGGTGATGGGTTGCTGTTCAAGCCGCGCCTTGAGCGGCTGAGTGCGATCGTCCAGCACCAGAGTGGCGCCAGCCAGAAAGACCCGAAACAGGATGGCGTAACCGCCAACGTGAAACAGCGGCAGGGAGAGCAGCCAGCCGCCCCCCTGATCGAGGGGGATCAGAGCGGCTGAACCGCGAGCCGAGGCCAGATGGTTGGCCAGCCGGTGTACCACGGCCTTCGGCATACCGCTGGAGCCCGAGGTGAGGATCATGTTGTTGAGCTGGGCTGGCACCAGCATGCAGCTGCTTTCCTCCGTTGCCAGCTCATGGGTGAAATCGAGGCGCAAGGCTTGCCAGCTGCCCGTCGGGATCTCGCCAGCCGACCAGAAGGCAGTGGCATCGAGCAGGGTTGCCAGCTCGGCCTGCCGCGCCGGTGGAAAGGCGGGATTGAGCGGGCAGAAGATGATGCCGCTGCGCACGCAAGCCCATGCCAGCAGCACATCCTGCTGCGCGCCGCGCACTACCGCTGCAAGGTGATCGCCGGGCTGGAGGCCAGCTTGTGCCAGCTGTTGGCACAGGCTGTTGATGTGGCGATCGAGTTGGCGATAGCTGAGCGGGGTTGGGCCATGGATGGCGATATGGTCGGGTGTGAGCCCTGCCCAGTGGCGTACCGGGCAGGGTTCCTTGCTGTGGGTGGGCTCAATCACGGAGAAACAGCTGGGTCAGTTGGCTCACATCAGGCTTGCCATCGCTATCGAGCAGATCCCCCGCCATCCAGCGGCGGGTATCGAGACCGGGAGCCTGCTCCGGCGCCCACTCACCCGCCAGACGGGCGAGCTGATTCAGCCCGAGACCCGACTCGAAGCAGGAGGAGATGATCACCTTGAGCCGCAGCTCGCGGGCGCGGTTGACCAGCGCTTCGATGTTGGCGAGCGAGCCGAGCAGGGTGGGTTTGAGCACCAGCGCCTTCAACTGCGGGATAGGCTCCCACGGCTTGCCCTGCGCCAGGAGTTCGTCCAGCGCTACCGGCATGCCGGTGCGGTTGGCAACGAAGGCGATATCGGCGAAATCGGCGCAAGGGTCTTCCAGATACTCGATGCGGTTCGGGTCGAGATGGCCGCAGAAGGTCCAGGCCTCCTCGCGGGTCCAGCCCTGGTTGGCATCCAGCACCAGTTTGAGGGAGGGCACCCGATCGCACAGCAGGCGGATCAGCGCCAGCTCGTCACGCATCGGATAGCGGGCCACTTTCAGCTTGGCCTTGCTGGGGGTGCTGTGGAGCCACTCTTTCCAATTTTTCAGCAGCTCTTGCGGCGAGCCCTGAATAAGGGGGTAAGGCGCGGGCAGCGGGTTGCTCTGCTCCGGCCATTTGCGGCGTGCGCAGTCGAGACCAAATTGCACCGACGGCAGCACTGGATTCGGGGTATCTCCGGCGGCCAGGGCCGCCAGAGCGGCGAGTGCTTCCTGCTCCGCCTGTTGCAGGCTCTCTTGCGAGAAGCCGGGCAGGGGGGCAATTTCCCCCCAGCCGTCGTTGATGCGCACCAACAGCCCCTCTCGCGCCACCTCCACCTTGCCGTGAAAGGTCAGTGGCTGGGTAAAAGGCAGTTGATAGCGATAGAGGGCTAGTGTCATCAGGGGTTCCGCTTGTATTTGGAGAAGTCGGGACGGCGTTTTTCGTTGAACGCGTTGCGCCCTTCCTGACCCTCTTCGGTCATGTAGAACAGCATGGTGGCATTGCCAGCCAGCTCCTGCAACCCTGCCTGACCGTCACAATCGGCATTGAGGGCCGCCTTCAGGCAGCGCAGCGCCATCGGGCTGTTTTGCAGCATCTCGCGGCACCAGCGCACGGTTTCGCGCTCCAGATCCGCCAGCGGCACGACGGTGTTGACCAGACCCATGTCGAGGGCTTGCCGGGCATCGTACATGCGGCAGAGGAACCAGATCTCGCGGGCTTTCTTCTGGCCGACGATGCGGGCCATGTAGGAGGCGCCCCAACCGCCGTCGAAGGAGCCCACTTTCGGACCGGTCTGGCCAAACTGGGCGTTGTCGGCGGCGATGGTCAGGTCACACATCATGTGCAGCACGTGGCCGCCACCGACCGCATAGCCGGCCACCATGGCCACCACCGGTTTCGGGCAGGTGCGGATGTCGCGCTGGAAGTCGAGCACGTTGAGGTGATGAGTCCCCTCGTCATCGCGGTAGCCACCATAGTCGCCACGGATCTTCTGGTCGCCACCGGCGCAGAAGGCCTTTTCGCCGAAACCGGTCAGGATGATGGTACCGACCTGATCGTCATAACGGGCATCGGCCAGCGCCTGCAGCATCTCTTTGACGGTGCGGGGACGGAAGGCGTTGCGTACCTGGGGGCGGTTGATAGTGATCTTGGCAATGCCATCGCCGGACTTGTGATAGAGGATGTCCTCGTAACCGGCGGAGCAATCACGCCACTCGACAGGTGCGTAGAGTTCCGCTTCAGTCATTGCTTCAATCATGACTCTTCTCTTCTTGTTGTTGGTTGACCCACTCCGCAAGGAGTCGGGCAAAAGCCTCGGGTTGGTGGGCATGCAGGTTGTGGCCGCCATCCAGCTCCAAGTGGTTGATTTTGCGATGCTGACTCGCCATGAGGCAAGCCAGCTGATGGAATTTGTGATCCCGCTTGCCGCTGACATAAGTGACAGGCAACTCGCCTTGCGCCAGCCAGGAAGCGAGATCCGGCTGCTGGCCAAGGGAGGTGGCGCGCAGCATGGCGGCCACGGCCTTGCCGTCGTTGCCAAGGCGGCGAGCGATCTGGCGGGCGCGGGCCGCCTCGTCGAGATCGGCAAACACCCCCTGCCGATACCAGTCGGCCAGCACGTCGGCCAGGGGCTCGCGCTCGAAGCGCTCTGCCCAGCTCTCATCGTGGGCGATGCGGGCGGCCCGCTCACCGGTTGGCAGCCCCGGGTGGCAGTTCTCCAGCAGCAGTCCCGATAGCCCCGCCGGCTCACGGCTGGCGTGGTAGAGGGCCAGTCGCCCGCCCAGCGAGTAACCGACCAGTAGGTAGCGCTCGATACCGCGACTGGCTAGCTCCCGGCACAGCCACTGGTGACTCTGCTCGAAGTCGTTGACCCGCAGCTCGTGATGCTGGCCGTGACCCGGCAGGTCGAGGGCAATGCAGTGGTGGCCGGGCAGGCGGTCAATGACCGGTTGCCAGTCGTTTCCATCGCCGAGCAGACCGTGCAGCAGAACCAGCGGTGTGTCGTTACAGCTCACGGATGGTGGCTCCCAATGCCTTGAGATCATCGGCCACCTGCTCGCTCGGTACCCTGATCTCGATCAGGGTAACGCCACCCTTGAGGGCCAAACCGTACTCCTGCTCGAATCCGGCCAGGGTCGTCGGCGCGCGGTAGGCGAGGCCAAACATGGCGGCGGCATGTTCAAAGCCGAGGCCGTGGGGCAGCCGGTAGTAGCTCTCCAGCAGCTCCCCTTCGGTGGGGACGGGCAACATGCGAAAGATACTGCCGCCATCGTTGTTGAGCAGGATCACCACCAGCGGCTGGCTCGCCTTGCTGAGCAGGGCCAGGCTGTTGAGATCGTGCAGGGCGCTCAGATCGCCGATCAGCAGGGTGGTGGGCTGGTTGCTGCTTTGCGCAAATCCGTAAGCGGTGGCGATGAGGCCATCGATGCCGGAGGCGCCGCGGTTGGTCATTACCCGGCTCGGCCCCTTGCCCGTTTCGCCGAGCATGTCCATCAGTCGGGCCGGCATGCTGTTGCCGACAAAGAGCTGCCCCTCGATAAGGCTATTGATGCGATGGCAGACTCCGAGCTCGGAGAAGCGATCGCAGGCGGCGGCTATCGCCTGACCGACCGGTTGCAGCAGCGTGGCCAGCCGATGCCAGGGGGCATTGCTGGCCGTGACCGGATGGGCAGAGGCAAAGGCACCAGCGTTGCAGAGCAGGCGGTTGCGCAGCCGGTAGTCGGGGTCGAGCCGCGCCGGCTGCGGATCTACCAGCCAGTAGTCGTGCCACGCCTGCTGCTTGATGAACTGGCCAAGGCGCTTGGAGACCAGTCGGGCGCCAAATTGCAGCAGCACCTCGGCACAGCCCAGCTCGGCGGCCACGGCTGCATTGTTGAGGGCGAGATCCAGCTCGATCAGATTGCGGCGATCGAAGCGCAGCTGGCTCTGGATATCGGCCAGCAGCGGCCAGCCAAGTCGCTCCGCCAGCTCGGCGGCAGCCTCTGCTTGCTCCGGATCTGTAATGCGACCGGCAACAACGATGCCGCGCTTTTGCCGAAAGTTTTCCCACTCCGCCTGCGGTGGGCAGGTCGGTTCGCTCTGCTGCCACGGGCTCCAGGGCGTCTGCGAGTTGAGCCAGTTGCCGAGGGGGGTCAGATAGTCGGAGAAATCCTGATAGTGTTCGCCCGGGTAGAGGGGCTCGGGGTACATGCAGTTGAAGTGCACCACCCCGGGGGTGAGCGCCTGCCTGGCCAAGGCTTGATCTACCGAGCTCAGCACAAACGCCGCTGGAATGGTCGGGGTGGGGCTTGGCAGGCTCTGCTGATAGACGGGGTAGCGGCCGAAGATCCCCTGCTGGTCGATCGCCTGATTGGCGCCGTTGTCGATAAGCTCGTGGGGACGATCGGCGGAGAGAATGATTAGCGGCACACCGGTGAGCTGGGCTTCGGCTACCGCGGGCCAGAGGTTGGCCACCGCGGTGCCGGAGGTCATGATCACCGCCACCGGGCGATTGCTCCCCTTGGCCAGCCCGAGCGCCATAAAGCCGAGGCCGCGCTCGTCAAAATGCAGATGGCGGCGAAAGCCCTGATGTGCCGCAGCCGCCATGGTCAGCGGCGCGGAGCGGGAGCCGGGAGCCAGCACCAGATCGCGCACGCCGAGGCGAAAGAGCTCCTCCAGCAACAGGGAGGACCAGACATGGTTGAAGGTGGCGTGCTGATTTGAAAACGGGCGGCAGGCAAACACTTCGCTGGCTGGCTCTTTACGGGTGGGCATAGGGGCTCTCGTGGCGTGAAAAGGGTGAATGACTATCCCAGCAGGGAGAGCACATTGGCGATCTTGTTGTCGAGCTCGGCCCACTCTGCGGCAGGCTCGGAACCGGCGACGATGCCGGCACCGGCAAACAGGGTGACGCTGCCGGGCTGGATGCGGGCGCTGCGGATGGCGACCGAAAACTCCGAGGTCTCCCGGCTCAGCATGCCGCAGGCGCCGGCGTACCAGCCGCGCTCGTAGGGCTCGAACTCGCGGATAAAGGCGAGCGCCGCCTCGCGCGGGGCACCGCCCACCGCCGGAGTCGGGTGGAGGGCGTCGAGCAGTTGCCAGTCGCAGACGCCGGGTTTTAGCTCGGCTTCGATATCGCACTTGAGGTGTTGCAGCAGCCGCAGTTTGAGAATGCGCGGCTCGGTCAGGGTGGCATCGTGGGCCAGTGGCGCCAGTCGGCTCAGGATATCGGCGTGAACCAGCCGGTTCTCCAGCCGGTTTTTGCTGTCGGTGAGCAGCTCGGTGGCCAGTGCTTCATCGGTCGCCTCGTCGCCGGAGCGGCGAATGGTGCCGGCCAGCGCCTCGGTAAAGAGGTGGCGCTCCTCGCGGCGGTAGAGCCGCTCGGGGGAGCAGGCGATAAAAGCTTGCTCTGGAGAGAATTGAAAACCGAAGTGGAAGCAGTCCTGGGCGTGGTTGGCCCACTGATCCAGCATGGCCCAGGGATTGATCTGGCCGGCGTCGTGCTGGCTGGTCAGCACGCTTTCGCGCGATAGCACCACCTTGGGGGTGCAGGCCTGAAAGTCGGGGGCGGTGACTCGCTCTACCAGCGTCTGCCAGCGCTCGGGGCCGGGGCAGTCGTGACGATGCCAGCGCTGTTTTTGCAGCGGGGGCAGCGGCGCTTCCGGTTGCAGCGCATCGAGGGCGGTTTCGGCCGCGTGCAGCTCCTGCTCCAGATTGTCGCCGGTCAGCCAGAGGTTGAGGCAGAGGCTGATGCACTCGCCGCGGCGCACCAGCTCGATGCGGGGCAGCACGAAACGGCAGGCGCCAAAGCCCTGCCAGCCCGGCTGGGTCGGGTCGAACGCCAGACCGCCATAGTAGCGGGGGCTGTCATCATGGGGCTCTGCCGTGTTGCTGCACACCTGACGGATATCTTCCGGCGCAGTCAGCTCCTGAATGGCGCCCAGCGCGACATATTCGGGGCTGCTCTGGCCACGGGCATGCCAATAGATACGCGGATAGAGGGTTTGCGCCGCGAGCCAGCCCAGAAAAGAGCGGATCTCGAACGTCACGCGCAGCCGCACGAAGCCGCTGGCCTTGCTGTGACGCAGGGCGTCCAGTTGTTGCTTGATATGGGTCTGAGCCAACATGGATTCTTGTCTGAGCCGGATAGTAACGGCCGATCCCGCAGCGGGATGCCGTAGGTTTATGCCAAAGGCGATGATTTCCTATATATTATCTGCCCATTCGTCCATGTAAATCGCCCGAGGGTGCTGCACTCTCAGGGGCCAAGTATACCCAAATCCGGTTCGATAACCCTTAATCCGATCAATATCCGATAGTTTGGCCATCACAATATGACAAATAACGTATCTGTTTGGTTGCTGGCGGCGCGTTTGCGCACCTTGCCGCTCGCCTGCTCCTCCATCCTGCTGGGCTCCGGGCTGGCTGCCAGCCGCGGTGCCTTCGATGGCACCATCATGGCGCTCTCCCTGCTGACCGCCATCCTGCTGCAGATCCTCTCCAATCTGGCCAACGACTATGGCGATGCGGTCTCCGGTGCCGACAACGGTGAGCGGATCGGGCCACAACGGGCAGTCGTTTCTGGCCTGATCACCCGTAAGCAGATGTGCGTGGCGATGGCGCTGACCGCGCTGGCGGCGGTGGCCAGCGGCCTGCTGCTGCTCGGCTGCGCCTTTGGTGGCCAGTGGTTGCAGATCCTCACCTTCGTGGTGCTGGGTGGTGCGGCCATTGTCGCGGCAGTGACCTATACCGTGGGCAAGACTCCCTATGGCTACCGCGGTTTTGGCGATATCTCGGTGTTCCTCTTCTTTGGCCTGCTCGGGGTGCTCGGCTCCTACTACCTCTTTACCAAGACGCTTGAGCTGGATCTGCTGCTCCCTGCGACAGCCTGTGGCCTGCTGGCGACCGCGGTGCTCAACATCAACAATGTGCGCGATATCGAGACCGATGCCGCCAGCGGCAAGATCACTCTGGCTGTACGCCTTGGCCGCAATCGTGCCATCGCCTATCACTGGGTGCTACTGGGGGCGGCGCTGCTGGCGACCATCGCCTTTATCCTGACCCAGCCCGCCAGCTTCTGGCCGTGGATCTTCCTGCCTGCCATGAAGCCGCTCACCGATGCTGCCAGAACCCTGCGTGAAAGCTTCGATGGCGAGGTGCTGACCGGTGCCCTCAAGAAGACCGCCATCAGCGCATTTCTGTTCAGCCTTCTGCTCTCCATCGGGTTGGCGCTCTCCTGACCTGCTGGATGGAACGGCGATAAATGAAAAGGGCTCCCGAACGGGAGCCCTTTTTGATCGTTATCGAGGCAGCTCAGCTGGCCTTGGCCAGTGCCGGAGTCCGGTGGGAGAAGAGCAGGGTATCGAGCAGCCAGATGGCGACCAGCGAGGCGCCCACCAGCGGGAAGGCAATGCCCAGCAGGATCAGCAGGGCGATGGCGCCACGCATAGGCGGAAGTTTGGCGGGCAGCGGCGGTGCGGCGAGACGCCCCTGCGGGCGGCGGCACCACCAGATCCAGAGGCCGCTCACGGCGCTGGCCAGCACCATCAGGCAGATGAGCAGCATGGCGAGCTGATGGGGCCAGCCGTAGAGCTTGCCCATGTGCAGCATGACGCCACTCTCCACTGTTTTGGCGACCGGGCCGTAATCCTGCCAGCGCACATCGGCCAGCACCTTGCCACTGTATTGATCGATATGCAGGGTAGCGTCGTTGCGCGGATCATCGGCAAAGATCGCGATGGTATAGACACCGGTGGTGCCGACCGGTGGGGTGATGCTGTACCCTGGACTCACCTTCCGGGCAGTGGCGATATCCACCACCTGTTGCAGCGGGATCCGCTGGCTGGCCATCACCATTCCCTCGTGCTCGCCGTGGTTCATGGCGCCGTGATCGTGCCCCTCATCGACCGGCTGCGAGCTGGGCATGGGGGTGTTTTCCACCGCCCAGGGGACAGTCTGCTCATGGGCCTGATTCAGGCTGCGGGCCAGCGGTGCCGATTTGGGTACCTCGTTCCACATGGCGGCCGGGAAGCGGTTCCAGACTGCGGCAAACTGGTCGCCCCAGAAGCCGGTCCAGGTCATGCCGCTCAAGAGCAGCAGCAACAGGAAACCTGCGCCCCAGAAGCCGATAACGGCGTGCAAATCGCGCCACCAGAGGCGGCCACGCTGGTTGACTCTGGGCCAGAGAATACCGCCCACGCCGGGCCCCTTGCGCGGCCACCAGAGATAGAGTCCGCTGATGAGCAGCACTATGCCCCAGCCGGCAGCCAGCTCGATCAGCCGATCTCCGGTGGTGCCTAGCAGCAGCTCGGCGTGTAGCGCACGGGCGACAGCCTGCAGATTCCACTTGTTATCCATGGTGCCGAGCAGGGCGCCGCTGGCGGGATCGAGAAACAGGGTCAGTTCGCGATCCCCCTGATTGACGATGAACTGGGCGCTCTGGTCTGCAGCAGCAGGCGGCAGATATTTGCGCAGGCTGGCGTCCGGCATGGCGATCATCGCCTTGGCCAGCAGCTGGTCGGCACTCAGGGTTTGACTGGCGGGGGTGACCTTCATCAGCTCGGGATACATCAGGTTGTCGAGCTGGGGTTTGAACAGATAGACGATCCCGGTCAGTGACAGCAGGATCAGAAAGGGGGCGACAAAGAGCCCTGCATAGAAGTGCCAGCGCCAGATCCGCTGGTAGTGGTTAGAATCCCTGCTTTTCATTGCCCGTCCTTGTTGAGTGTTCAAACATTTCTGTAGGTGGAAGGTTTGTGGTGGCGCGGATAATAGCAGCAACGTTTCGTTAACTGCAATCACACATTCTGGCTATTCGTCTGACCATGCGAGACGGTGCCGCCAGCGGGATATTCGAGGCATAACCCGCTCTGGAAGGGCTGGAGGGAGACCGGATTTATCTGGACTTTCCCATATAAATTATTACCTTATGGTAACAATCCGATTTCGGATGCCAATAAAAAGAGGGACGCAAGGATGCAGCCGCACGGTCAATTCGAGATGGAGCGCAGGGGACAGATGATGATCTGTCGGCCGAGCGGCCCCTTCAATCTGGCAGGGGCCGCCGCCTATGAAGCGCACTTTGCCCGTGAGCTGACCGGGTTGGTGGCCCATCCCTGGGGAATCGTCGAAGTGGCGACCGAGTTTGAAGCGGCCGGGCCCGAGGTTTTGACCCGTTTTCGCCGCCAGTTTGGCTGGTGTGCCGAGAACGGCTGTCTCTTTCTGGCGGTTGTGCTGTCGGGGGGATTCAAGCGATATCTGGCTGATCAAATCTTCAAAGGCTTGCCGTTTCGGGCGGTGCACTATTTCGAGCAGGAGGGGGCCGCCATTCGCTGGCTGGAGCAGCAGCTATCGCTCTGCGCAGTGAACAGCCGAGCCACTCATGTCAGCTGAGGTTGATAAACCACTTGTCCCGCTCGTCGATGCAGTCGGGTTCCCCCATCTCGAAATCGCGGCAGATCAGCGGCCGAACTTCATAGATGCGGCACATCATGGTGTTGCGATCGAGCGCCGCGCACCAGCCATCTTCCAGCCGGTGCATGACCGGCACCTCGCCTTCCCGCTCTTCGATATAGCGATCCGGCACGCCTGTATCGGTAATGATCATCACTTCGAGACGGCAGCAGCAGGCTTCGCAATTCTGGCAGCTGACGGCTGGCTGGGTTGTCCGGGGCATGTTGTCTCTCTGGCCGGATAGCGGCATTGATGGATATGAAACAGGCGCCGTGACAGCGCCTGTGTCCGGGCAGGATGAACCTTAGCCCAGTTTGCGGGCGCGGTAGCTGCGGCCCTTGATCTTGCCTTCCTGCAGCCGCTTGAGTGCAGCCTTGGCCACGCTCTGTTTGACCGCGACGTAGGAGTACTGCTCGGAGATCTGGATCTTGCCGACGTCGGCGCCGGCAATGCCGCCTTCACCGGTCAGGGCTCCCAGGATATCGCCAGCGCGCACCTTGGTCTTGCGGCCCGCATCGATGGAGAGGGTCACCATCTGCGGCGCCAGAGGCTTGATGGCACGGCCGATGGCATCGAGATCTCCCAGCGGCATAGGTGCCTGCTGGTACTCCTCGATGACGTTTACCCGCTGCGCTTCATTCGGCTGATAGAGGCTCAGGGCCAGACCCTGCTGACCGGCACGGCCGGTACGACCGATGCGGTGTACGTGCACTTCCGGGTCATAGGTGAGCTCGTAGTTGATGACGGCGCCCAGCTCCTTGATGTCGAGGCCGCGAGCCGCCACGTCGGTGGCGACCAGAATGGTGGCGCTGCCGTTGGCAAAACGCACCAGTACCTGATCCCGCTCGCGCTGCTCCAGATCGCCGTTCAGAGCCAGTGCCGAGAAGCCCTTGGCGGCCAGATGGTCAGCCACGTCATTGCAGGCCCGCTTGGTGTTGCAGAACACCACGCAGGAGCTTGGCTGATAGTGGCTCAGCAGCCAGGTGAGGGCGTCGAGGCGCTGGCCGGCCGGTACTTCATAGAGCTTCTGTTCGATGGCGCTCTCTTCATGGAGCGCCTCCACGCTTACCTCCACCGGATTGCGTTGCACGCCGCGGCTCATCTGGGCGATCCCCTCCGGATAGGTGGCGGAGAAGAGCAGGGTCTGCCGGTCGCGCGGGGCATGGCTGATGACCCGGTTGATATCTTCGCCAAAGCCCATGTCCAGCATGCGGTCTGCTTCATCCAGCACCAGCGTCTTGAGGCTGTCCAGCTCCAGAGTGCCCTGCTCCAGATGCTTGAGAATGCGGCCCGGGGTGCCGACGGCGATGTGGGCGCCAAAGCTCAGGGTGGCCGATTGCGGTGCGGTCGGGGTGCCGCCGCACAGGGTCACCAGCTTGACGTTGGGCAGGGTGCGGGCGAGACGACGGATCTCGGTCGCCACCTGATCCGCCAGTTCGCGAGTCGGGCAGAGCACCAGCGCCTGTACCTCGAGCCGGTTGACGTCGAGGCTGGAGAGCAGGCCGAGGCCGAAGGCTGCGGTCTTGCCGCTGCCGGTTTTTGCCTTGGCGATCAAGTCTTTGCCATCGAGTACCAGAGGCAGGCTCTGAGCCTGGATCGGGGTCATCTGCAGATAACCCAGAGTGGTGAGGTTCTCGAGCAGGGCGGGTGAGAGGTTCAGGCTGCTAAATTCGCTGTTGTTCACAAAAAGGCTCTATTTCGGAGAAAAACGGGCAGCGCCATGGCGCCAGGGGCGCGCATCATACCAGAATCCGGCGCAGGATGTGGCGGAAATTTGAACGACTGGGCCGCATCGGGTCATCTCGGGGTCATTTGTCGCCAAAGTAACAAACACGAGAGACCGGGAATAAATAGCCGGCATTTTTTAAACGTGTTTTTAATTATTCATCACAGATAAACGTTTTTCGCTTGGGTTGATTAAATTATCGGGTGAAAAAACGGCGAAAATGGGGGTAGAGCAATTAACTGGCTGTTATGAAAATGATATGAAAATATCGGGTGGTATCGTTGCTTACATCCGTTTATTTTCTATCATTATGTTTTATATTAAGTTTGTTGGTGATGATGTTGCATGATTAATATGCTTTTATTGCTTAATTAATTTAAAAACGTTTGTATTATCTAGCATGCATATTATTGAGCAGGATTGTGATGGCTATCTGATTTTTAAATATGCAAATGTCTATGATGGCGCCGTCAAAAAATACAATTTACTCAGGTGCTACTGGTATGGAATACGTTCACTTTGTGCTCGGACTGGTAATGGTCCTTGCCCTCTCTCTGCTGGCTAACCGCCACAACTGGAAACAGATCAAGCTGCGTTATATCGGCCAACTGCTGGTGGTCGAACTGGCGCTGGCCTGGTTCATGCTGAACTCCGAAGTGGGTCTGGCAGTCGTGGGTGGCTTTGCCGCCGGCTTCACCAAGTTGATGGAGTTTGCCAAACAGGGTACCGACTTCGTGTTCGGTGGTCTGGTCAACGAAGGGGCCTTCTCCTTCTTCCTGATGGTGCTGATGCCTATCGTCTTTATCTCCGTGCTGATCGGTATTCTGCAGTACATCCGTCTGCTGCCGCTGGTGATCCGTGGCATCGGTACCGTGCTTGCCAAGATCAACGGCATGGGCAAGCTGGAGTCTTTCAACGCCATCAGCTCCATGATCGTCGGTCAGTCCGAGAACTTCATCGCGCTCAAGAACATTCTGCCGCACCTGAACGAGAAGCAGATGTACACCCTGGCCGCCACAGCCATGTCCACCGTCTCCATGTCCATCGTCGGTGCCTACATGCAGCTGATCGAGCCGCGCTACGTGGTCGCCGCGCTGGTACTCAACATGTTCAGTACCTTCGTCGTACTGTCGCTGATCAACCCCTACGAGCCAGACAATACCGTGACCGACGCCAAGGCGCTGTCCGAGGGTGACGAGCACCATACTCCGAAGAAAGAGAACTTCTTCGAGATGCTGGGCGAGTACATCATGGCCGGTTTCTCCGTTGCCGTTATCGTGGCTGCCATGCTGGTCGGTTTCATCGCCCTGATCGCACTGGTCAACTACCTGTTCGAGATGGCGTTTGGCGTCAACTTCCAGTACGTAATGGGTTACATCTTCTATCCGATCGCCTGGATCCTGGGTATCCCGAGTGGTGAAGCGTTGCAAGCGGGCTCCATCATGGCGACCAAGCTGGTGACCAACGAGTTCGTGGCCATGATGGATCTGGGCAAGGTTGCTGCTCAGCTCTCTCCGCGCACCGTCGGCATCCTCTCCATCTTCATGGTCTCCTTCGCCAACTTCAGCTCCATCGGCATCATCGCCGGTGCGGTAAAAGCGCTGAACGAAGAGAAGGGCAACATGGTCTCCCGCTTCGGTCTGAAGCTGGTATACGGTTCTACGCTGGTCAGCCTGCTCTCCGCAGTTATCGCAGGCATCATGCTCTGATCCTCTAGTGGCACTTGCCACTGTTTAGGCCCCTGATTTCGGTCAGGGGCCTTTTTTGTTTCTGGCTTACAGGTGCCAGCCACACCACCAGCCCGCGACCAGCAGGGTGAGGGTGCAAAAGCCGGTCTCGATGGCGCCACCGCTTTTGAGCGGCCAGCCCGGCAGGCGGTAGCGGCGCTTGATGGGCCAGAAGAGCGGAATGCCCGCCGGGGTGAGCCAGTCCCCCAGCAGATGACTCAAGTAGCCGACGATCAGGGCATCCTTGACCCCGAGCGGCAAGGTATCGGGCGGCAGCTGCTGGTTGAGCCCCCAGATGGCTGCTGCGACCGCCAGCAGGCTGTGGGTGAAGCCGCGATGGCCAAAGAGGCGCGACAGGGGTTTGGAGATCCACGGCAGTTGCTGCCCCAGCAGCGACTTGGGGTGGTCGAGATCCGGCAGCAGGGCGCTGGCCAGCGCGATCGGGATGCTCTGCCACAGGCTGGCATCGGCCAGGGCCGGTGTCAGCTGCAGTTTGTGGGCGATCAGGGTACAGGTAACGGAGAAGAGCAGGTGCCCTTGGGCGGTCATGGTGGCTACAACATGGGAAAATGGCGGCGCATCTTACCAGTGTTGCAGCCCGTTGCAGCAAAAAAGCGGGGCTGGCGGGTCGACCCGCTCAATCGTTGCGCGGGTCTTCCACTCTGGCGTCGGCAGGCACCCGTTTTTTGCCCACTATCATGGCACGCAGCAGGTCGCTGCGAGTGAGGCGGTCGGTCAGGATCACTACGGCGGCATGAACGCCGACGGCTGCCAGCAGGGTGTTGGCGATGGTGCCGTGCAGCTCTTCCAGCCAATCTTCACCCCAGAAGGCATCCCAGGTGGTGAGCCAGCCGGTGGTGATGGTGCTCACCAGCAGCAGGATCAGCAGCCAGATCATCAGGGCTCCCATCGGGTTGTGGCCCAGATAGTAGGGGTGACGGCCTTTTAGCAGCTGCTGGAGGTAGCTTCGCACCTTGCCCGGGGTCGGCCACCACTGGCCGAAGCGGGCGTAGTAGGAGCCGGCAAAGCCCCATACCACTCTCACCAGCAGCAGGAGGGCCAGGGTATAACCGACGTAGCGGTGGGGCTTGCTCCCCTCTTCCAGCACGAAGAAGTTGAGCAGGCAGAGGGTGACGGTGGCCCAGTGAAACAGCCGGATGAGGGGATCCCACACTTTCACTTCAGATGAGGTTGTCATGGCAAGACTCCATGGAGGGGCCGCCAGCGCGGCCCGTTACTGCGCTATTCGTCGATCTCTTCCTTCACTTTCTTCAGGTCGGTCGGATCAAAGTAGATTTCGACTTTGCGCCTCTCCTTGTCCCAGCCGTAGATCTCGTAGCAGTTGGTCTTGGTGACCTTGAACTTCTTGATGTCGTAGCCCATCGCCTTGATCTGCTGCTGGGCATCGGCCTCGCTCAGCCATTTGCTCTTGTCGGTCCGGGTACATTGGGGATCGGCCAGGGCTGCGCCGCTCAACAGGGGGATCAGTAACAACAGGGGGGTCAGTTTCATTGCTTGCTCCTTGCGGTTGATGTTGCAACAGCGACAAGGTTAGGCATCAAGACTTAAGACAACGTTAAGAGGGGGGAGGATATTTTCCCCGGCTTGTACCGGGGCTGTGTTTAGTCCAGCTTGCCCTTGACCAGCCACTTGTCGAGGGCATTGGCAAAACGCTGCTTGTCGGCGGCGTTGAAGGGGGCTGGGCCGCCGGTTTGTACTCCGGCCGAACGCAGCTCTTCCATGAAGTTGCGCATGCCAAGACGCGCCTTGATGGTCTCGCGGGTGTAGATCTCGCCGCGGGGATTGAGTGCCTCGCCGCCGGCATCGATCACCCAAGAGGCGAGAGGGATGTCGCCGGTGATCACCAGGTCGCCGGGTTTGACCTGCTGGGCGATGACATGATCTGCCACATCGAAGCCTTTCTCCACCTGCTGGGTTTTGATGAAAGGCGAGGGGGGCACCCGCAGTCCCTGATTGGCCACCAGGGTGGTTACCACCTGAGCGCGGTGGGCGGCGCGGTAGAGGATCTCCTTGACCGGAATGGGGCAGGCATCGGCATCAACCCAGATAGGCATGGCATGGTTTCCTGTAGTCAAATGGACGACAAAATGGCAGCGCGCATGGTAGCACAATCCCCCCGAGGCTGGCTCGGGGCTGAGTCGGCTCCGCCTTTCGTGTAAGCTGGGGGCTGCATGTGACACGAGAAGGAGACGAGATGGATCGGGTGCCCAGTGATGTAATTTATGCCCTGACCCTGGATGGCAAGGGCGGCATGACGCCGCTGGCGGCGGGAAGCGAGATTCCGGAGCAGCAGCCGGGCTGGCTGCATCTGGACTACGGCAATCCGGAGGCGGCACGCTGGCTGCTGCAGACGCCGCTACTCAACGAGGCTGCAAAAGAGTCGCTGCTCGGCCAGAGCAATCGACCCAAGCTGGTCCGGATGGGGGAGACAGTGCTGCTGATCCTGCGCGGCATCAACCGCAACAAGGAGCACCGACCGGAAGAGATGGTGGCGCTGCGCATCTACATCACCCCGGATCTCATCATTAGCAGCCGACGCCGGCCGCTGCTCTCCGAACAGGATGTCTTCAACCAGCTCAAGCTGGGCGGCGGCGCAGATAGCCCGGCTGACTGGCTGGTGGAGATCTGCGATGCCCTGACCGATCGCGCCGGCGAATTTGTCGAGGAGCTGCACGACCAGATCCTCGAACTGGAAGAGATGGTGCTGATGCGCGACATGCCGGCCAATGGCCGACTGGCGCTGATCCGCAAGCAGCTCATCATGATCCGCCGCTACCTCTCGCCCCAGCGGGATCTGGTGGCGCGCCTCGCCAACGAGAAGATCAGCTGGCTGGATGAGGATGACCGCCGTCGTCTGCTCGACATCGCCGACCGTTTGCGGCGCTGGCTCGACGACCTCGATGCCGGGGTGGCGCGCACCGCCGTGCTGGCGGACGAAATCAACAACCTGATGGCGGAGGCGACCAACCGCCGTGCCTACCAGATGTCGGTGATGGCGCTGCTGTTTCTGCCCGCCAGCTTCCTGACCGGCCTGTTTGGCATCAACCTGGGTGGAATGCCGGGGGCCGAGAGCCCGACCGCCTTCTGGGTCTTCTGCGGATCTCTGGTGGTGATGGCGGTGGGGCTGGCGTTCTGGCTCAAACATCGACGCTGGTGGTAGGGAGGAGCGAACCATGTGGCAATCCATCGGTTTGACCCTGCTGCTGTTGCTGGGTCACACCCTGATCCGGCGACTCATCCACAAGAGCCTGATGGCCCTTGGCCAGAGCCGGCAGGTAAGCGAGAACAGGGTCATTTACGTGGCCCACGTTTTCCACTTTCTGCTCGGCTGCGCCACCCTGCTGGTACTGGCCGGGGTGTGGGGGCTCGACTTCTCGCGGCTGGTGGTGCTCGCCTCCTCCTTCTTCGCGGTATTGGGCGTGGCCATGGTGGCGCAGTGGTCGATCCTCTCCAACATCACCGCCAGCATCACCATCTTCTTCGCCTTTCCCTACAAGATTGGCGACCGGATCCGCATCCTCGACAAGGATGATTCGGTCACCGGGGTCATCACCGAGATTGGTCTCTTCTATGTGCGGGTGCGCGATGACAACGGCGATCTGGTCACCTATCCGGCCAACCTGATCCTGCAAAAGCCGGTCAGAAAGCTGGAGTCCAAAGCGCCGGAACCGTTGCAACCGGAATAACCGGAATAGAAAAGGCTCTCTCGGGAGCCTTTTTAACGATGGAACGGGTTAGCGTTCGAAGAAACGGTAGAGGTGCTCCACCTGCACCGGACAGTCCGCCACCAGATGTACATGTTCGCGCGCCTGATCGACCGTGCCGAAGCTGACCGGGCAGCCGAGGGTATCGGTCAGTTCATACAGGGTGCCCTTTTTGTCACGAAATTCGATGAGCCAGCCGGGAATGGCAACGTCGTGGAGGATTTCGGCTTCTTGCAGGATATGTTGCTGATAGAGCTTACGAAGTTCACTGACTGTCATGATGCTCTCCTGTGAGGGGATATCCGGTTTCAGTCTATGCCTGTCACCCTGCAGGGGGCAACCGGATCATCCGCGCAGGCACTCCCAGCCCCAGCGGATGCGAATAAAGGTCTCGGCATCGCCCCCCCGATCCGGGTGATGCGCAAGGGCCAGTTCCCGCCAGCGGCGGCGGATGGCCTCTGGCGTGGCATCCATCGCCAGCCCGAACAGGGCCAGCGCCTCCTCTCGTTGTCCCACACCATCGCAGGCGCGCCAGAAGCTTGCAAGCAGTGCCTCCACCTCCTCCCTACCGGTTTGCCAGAACACCTGCCAGTCGAGGTAGTAGCTGCGCAGCGCCTCGCCTCGGGCGAGTGCGCTGCCAGTATCAGCAACGGCACCAAGCGGTTCGAGGCGGATATCCAGCGTGCTTATCACCAGGCACCAACCCTCCTCATAAAGCTCGGCCTGCAGTTGGTAGAGGGCGTTCATGATGAGGAAGTTGAGCCGAAACAGCTGTAGTTGCTCATCGTCAGCCAGTAGCGGAATTGTCCCCTGCAGGCGCAGTGCCGCCATCAGCTCGTGCACCTTGTAGCTGCCATCGGCCCGTTGCAGCAGGGCCAGCAGCGGGGCGATCAGCGGGTTGGCGCTCTGGTCGCTCATGGTGTGCGATTCCTCCGGATGAGAGCTGTGGTGACTGCTGGGGCCACCGTACAGGCGAGGGGGTGATGAGTCAGAGTGACATCTGCCAGAGGGTGGGGCAAGACGCGGTGGCAAGGGAGGCGCAGAAAAAGACCGCCAGCAGGCGGTCATGTCATTTCATGTGGCCGGATTAGATGGGGCTCTCCTTGTGGAGCTCGCCGACACAGTCGGCCAGCGCCAGTACCAGGGCGGAGCGCACCATCTGATCGAGCCGGTTGAGCTGCATCTGGTAGAAGGCCCAATCCTCTTCGCTGGCGGGGGGCTCCAGCTTCATCATGCCGCCCTGATTGACCCCGTGCAGGCGGTCGAGCAGATCGCGGATCGGCTTGTCGCTGAAGCGGTAATCCTTGGGGTCGCGCACCAGAAAGTCGCGGATCTTGAGATAGGCTTCCAGATCCTGATAGCGCTCGAGGGAGATGAGGCCGAGGGCGAAGATGAGCTTGAGGCGCACCTCCAGCTGGCCGAGGGGGCCGCTCTGGTTGAGCAGGGGTTCGATGGCGTATTTGACGGCATACTCCTCCTGACGAAAGGCGCGTCGCATCAGGGAGTCGACCGCTTCTTCCAGGATGGTCACGGCTTCGAGAAAGAAGCCGCGAGGGCCATCCTGCTCGTTCAGTCGTTCCAGTACTTCATCTTCCTGGTGTGTGGTCATAGGTGCATTTGGTCCAGCTGACAGGGAGAGAGTCAGCCTCTCTCCCGGTTTTTATCATATGGGGCGCATTTCCTTGCGATTCAATCAATTGGAGCATCCGGTCATGCGCCGCCAGCAGGGTATTACAAGGTCTCGTAACGAGCCACTATGGTGCGGACGATTTCGCTCTCTGCAGCCAGTCCAGTGATGCGGGCCAACGCTTTGGCCGGGCCAAGCTCCGCCAGCAGCTGTTGCAGCTCGACCGCCTGCGGATCATCGGCATTGCGATAGTGGAGAGCCGCGGCGATCCCCTCCTGCAACTGCTCGTTGGGCAGGCCGTACTCCAGGGTGCCGAGCAGCGGTTTCACCAGCCGATCCCCCGCCGCCAGCTTGCGCAGCGGCTGACGGCCGACCCGGTCAATCTCGTCCACCAGATAGGGGTTGGCGAAGCGGGCCAGGATCTTCTCGATGTAGGCGGCGTGCAGGCGCGGGTCGAAGCCGTAGCGTTTTACCAGCACTGCACCGCTCTCCTCCATGGCGCGGCGCACCTTGCTGCGGATCACCGGATCCTCGATTGCCTCGCGCACTGTGCGATAGCCCCGCAGCTTGCCGAGGTAGGCGGTGACGATGTGGCCGGTGTTGAGGGTGAACAGCTTGCGCTCGACGAAGGCCATCAGGTTGTCGGTGGGCTCCATGCCCGCCACCTGTGGCAGCTCCCCCTTGAACTGAGTCTGGTCGACGATCCACTCGCTGAAGCTCTCGACCGTCACTTCCAGCGGGTCATCGTTGGCAGCCGCGGCGGGCGGCACGATGCGATCCACCGCCGAGTCGACGAAGCCGATGCAGGATTCGAGCGTGGCATGATACGCGACCGGCAGGTACTTGAGTACCTCCCGCTTGAGGTGGCTGGTACCGCGCACCATGTTTTCGCAGGCGATGACATTGAGCGGTGTCAGGTTGCCGGCATCGAAGCGGGCCTGCAGCCCCTTGGCCAGGATGCTGGCAATCTTGTCCAGAATGTTGGGGCCGACCGCAGTAGTGACCAGATCGGCGGTGATGATACGGGCGATCACCTCGTGACCGGCGGAGCTCACCGCTGCCACGTTGCGCACCACGTCCAGCTTCTGATCCGCCCCCACCACATGGACCTTGTACTCCTGACGGTGGTTGAGCTGATCGATCAGGGTGTCGTTGACGTCGGCGAAGGTGACCTGATGGCTGGCATCCGCCAGCACTTTACCGATAAAGCCGCGACCTATGTTACCAGCACCAAAATGCAATGTTTTCATGATATTAACCTCTTGAACCAAAGACGATGAAAGATGATTACGCAGCCTGTTCGGCACCCAGCAGATCCAGGAAGGCCTGGGGATCCGTGGTGCTGGCCAGCCGGTCGATGAGACCGGGTTCATCCAGTGCATTGGTCAGGCGGGTTATTACCTGCATGTGTTCGTCGTTGCGAGCGGCGATACCGATCACCAGCCGCGCCACCTCATCGGCAGCCTCACCAAAGGCGACCCCGGTCGGGTACTGGCAGATGACGATGCCGGTACGTTTCACAAACTCCTTGGCGGCGATGGTGCCGTGGGGCACGGCGATGGATTCGCCGAGGTAGGTAGAGACCAGCTGTTCGCGCTCCAGCATGGCGTTGACGTAGTCGGGCGCTACGTAACCGCGCTCCGCCAGCAGTCGGCCTGCGGTCAGGATGGCGGCCTCCTTGTTGTCGGCTTTCAGTCCCAGATGCACGTCATGACGGCTCAGGGTAAAGACTTCGGCCGCTTGCGGCTCATAGCTGTCGTCGTTGGCCGCCACCAGCAGCTGCGGGTTGGCGACATCGTCGTTGGCGGCCTGAGTCAGGCTCTGTACCAGCTCCTGATAGAGGCCGTTGTCGAGGAAATTGGTCAGTGAAATATGGTGGGCATGCGGCGCATGGCGACGGGCCCGCTCGGTCAGATCCTTGTGGGTGATGACCCAGTCCACCTGATCGTCGAGCTGATCGATGGCGCGGTTGGTGACGCTGATATCGAGCCCGGCGGCCTGTACCCGCTTGCGCAGCATGCCGGCGCCCATGGCGCTGGAACCCATGCCCGCATCGCAGGCGACCACAATATTGCGCACCGCCATCAGTTCGCCGCCCGGCTTCTTGGCCACTGCGGTTTCGGGCTTGCCGCCCTTCATGGCTTTCATCTTGCGGGTGGCTTCACCGAGGGCATCGGCCTCATCGGCTTCCGGCTGCTGGGCGCGGACGAACACGGCGGCGACCAGGAAGGAGACCAGAGTGGCGCTGATGATGGAGAGGGCGACCCCGATCAGGGAGGCTTTCGGCGTCATCAACAACACGGCGAAGATGGAACCCGGTGAGGCGGGGGAGACCAGACCGGCATTGAACAGGGTCAGGGTAAAGACCCCGGTCATGCCGCCGGCGATCACAGCCAGAATGAGGCGCGGGTTCATCAGCACGTACGGGAAGTAGATCTCGTGGATGCCGCCGAAGAAGTGAATGATGGAGGCACCGGCAGCGGACTGCTTGGCGGCGCCGCGGCCGAACACCATGTAGGCCAGCAGCACGCCCATGCCCGGGCCCGGGTTCGCTTCGATCAGGAAGAAGATAGAGCTGCCGTGCTCGGTCGCCTGCTGGATCCCCAGCGGCGAGAAGATGCCGTGGTTGATGGCGTTGTTGAGGAACAGGATCTTGGCCGGTTCGACAAAGATGGAGGTGAGCGGCAGCATGTGGTTATCCACCAGGAAGCCGACGCCACCGGCCAGTACGCCGGAGAGCACCTTGACGAAGGGGCCGATCACGAAGAAGGCGAGGATTGCCAGCAGCATGCCGATAAGACCGGCAGAGAAGTTGTTGACCAGCATCTCGAAGCCGCTCTTGACGCGACCGTCCATCGCCTTGTCGAAACGCTTGATGGCCCAGCCACCGAGCGGGCCGACCATCATGGCACCCATGAACATCGGGATGTCGGTGCCCACGATGACGCCCATGGTGGTGATGGCACCAACCACGCCGCCACGCTCACCGCCCATCAGCTTGCCGCCGGTGTAGCCAATCAGCAGCGGCAGCAGGTAGGTGATCATGGGACCGACCAGCTTGGCCAAGGTTTCGCTCGGCAGCCAGCCGGTGGGGATGAAGAGGGCGGTAATAAAGCCCCAGGCGATGAAGGCGCCTATGTTGGGCATAACCATATTGGACAGGAAGCGTCCAAAATTCTGTATCTTGACTTTGGTATCCGGTGATAACATGTCGGGACCCCGTTTTAAGCCTGTTTGATTAAAAGTGGTAGTTCGGGATGGCCGGTTTTGCCGAACCTCCATCCCTGTCGTCTAAGCAACTTCAATCTACCAGCTTGCGATCAAATTAGGCTGAAAACGGGGTGTCTTGTGATCCATCTCTCAGATACCCCGTCATACCCCCTCTCCAACCAGTGATGAAGATCACATTCGTTCGCTGTAATTCGGCTACATTTCGATCTTTTCTGTTTTTAATGACTATTTTTTGTGATTCAGATCACCAAGTGGGCTTTGCCGTGCCTTTGCGTAAAGGTGATTCACTTCACAAATTCAGTTTTTGTATTCGAATGGGGCAAATCACTCAATAACTCATCAGCGGGTAGTGACGATGGATCTATCGAAATCTCTCTTTACTCACCAATGAATCAATAGATTTGTAACCCGCTTTCAGTTTTTGCAGGCAGTGATGAGGGCTCTTTTGTGGCCGGTTGATGGAGATGATCGGCAGATTGCAGGAGGTCGTGCAGGAGGTTATGGTGCGGTTGATGCTGGGGGATCTTGCTTGCCGCACAGGGCTGACAGCGGGAAAAAACAAACCGCCAGCAGGCGGTTTGTCGGTTTTGGCGATCTGGCCCCAGTCGGGGGTGTTACCGCTTAGTAGAAGCTTGCATCCTCGGGGGAGGGGCGGGTCTTGAAGCGGCGATGGAGCCACATATACTGCTCAGGTGCCTTGCGCACCGCGGCTTCAATCTCGCGGTTGGCGCGAGCCGCATCGACCATGTCATCCCCGCTCGGGTAGTCGGCGAGGGGCGCCCCGATATGCAGGGTGTAACCCTCGCGGGTGCGGATGTTGTAGCAGGGCAGGGTAACGGTGTTCTTCACCCGCGCCAGAGTGGCGGTGCCGGTGATGGTGGCCGCCTGCTCCACCGCGAAGTAGGGCACGAACACGCTGGCGTGGGAGCCATAGTCGTGATCCGGCGCGTACCAGAGGGCGTCACCGTTGCGCAGCGCCTTGATCATCCCCTTCACGTCCATCCGGTCTACCAGATATTTGTTGGAGGCGCAGCGACCGTGATACTGGGCATACTCCAGCACCGGGTTGGTGTTGGGGCGATAAACCCCGACCCCTGGCCGTACCAGACCGAAACAGCGGGCGTTGAGTTCAAGCGTCAGGAAGTGGCAGGAGAGCAACAGCATGCCCTGACCTTTTTCCATGGCGGCAATGACATGCTCTTCCCCTTCCACCTTCATCAGGTTGCGCATCCGCCAGTCCGGCCAGAACCAGGCGATACCCACCTCGAATACGGCGCAGCCCACGCTCTCGAAGTTTTGCTTGAGCAACTTCTCGCGCTCGGCCAGAGTCAGCTCCGGCATCGCCAGCTCCAGATTGCGACGGGCAATCTTCACCCGTGATTTGAGCACTTTGGCGGCAAGATGACCGAGCTGGCGACCCAGCCACATCTGGCTGCGCCACGGCAGCAGAGTCAGCAGCCAGAGCAGGCCGAGGCCAAACCAGCTGGCCCAGTAACGGGGATGAAACAGGCGGGGCTCGAGGTGGGGAGCGTTGTCATGGGCCATGGAGAATCTCTTTGCTTGCGAAAACAATCGGGGGATTCTAGCCGAAAAGGGGGGGCGGGGGCGAATGGCTATCTGCTGGTCAGAGGGGCTGCTTGCATCTTGTCCGTGTGGCGCGAAGAGTAACTATGGGTTTCCTGCCGCGTTCTTAATGGCAACCACAGGTTTGCTTTTTCTCCCTCAAATAAAAGAGTGTGATAAAATCGGCGACTGATTTTTCAGGTTTTGAGAGTCGATACAGATGAAGATCACCCTGCCCGAGTTTGAAAAAGCCCGCGTCCTGGTCGTTGGCGATGTCATGTTGGACCGTTATTGGCATGGCCCCACCGGCCGGATCTCGCCCGAGGCACCGGTGCCCGTGGTCAAGGTTGAACACATTGAGGAGCGTCCGGGCGGTGCCGCCAACGTGGCCCTCAACTCCGCCGCCCTTGGCGCTCATGCCGTGCTGCTTGGCCTGACCGGTCAGGATGAGGCTGCCGATGCTCTGGCTGGTCAGATGGCTGGTGTCAAGGTTGCCTGTGACTTCGTTCGTCTGGCCGATTTCCCGACTATTACCAAGCTGCGGGTGCTGTCACGCAACCAGCAGCTGCTGCGTCTGGACTTTGAAGAGCCCTTCCACGCCGTCGATGCCACCCTGCTGATGAGCAAGGTCGAGCAGGCGCTGCCGAATAGCGACGTGATGATCCTCTCCGACTACGGCAAGGGTGCTCTCAACGATGTGCCCGGCATGATCCAGCGTGCCCGTGCCACCGGTATTCCGGTGCTGGTCGACCCCAAGGGGACCGACTTCGAGAAGTACCGCGGCGCCACCCTGCTGACCCCCAACATGTCCGAGTTCGAGGCTGTAGTGGGCAAGGTGAAGAGCGAGGAGGAGCTGGTCGCCAAGGGGCTGGATCTGGTCAAGCGCTTCGAGCTGGATGCCCTGCTGGTCACCCGTTCCGAGAACGGCATGACCCTGATCCGCGAAGGCCAGCCGGAGCTGCATCTGCCGGCTCAGGCCCACGAGGTTTACGATGTGACCGGTGCCGGTGATACCGTGATCTCCACTCTGGCTACCTCGCTGGCCGCTGGCAAGAGCCTGGACGAAGCCTGCGCGCTGGCCAATACCGCCGCCGGGATCGTGGTCGGCAAGCTGGGTACCTCTACCGTCAGTCCGGTCGAGCTGGCCAACGCTCTCTACACCGAGCAGGAGACCGGCTTTGGCGTGATGTCCGAAGCCCAGCTGAAAGTGGCAGTTCGTGCAGCCCGTCTGCGCGGCGAGAAAGTGGTGATGACCAACGGCTGCTTCGACATCCTGCATGCCGGCCATGTCTCCTATCTGGCCAACGCCGGCAAGCTGGGGGATCGCCTGATCGTGGCGGTCAACACCGACGAGTCGGTTCGCCGTCTGAAAGGGCCGGGTCGTCCGGTCAACCCGACCGAGCGTCGCATGGCCGTACTGGCAGCACTGGGTGCGGTGGATTGGGTTGTGCCGTTCGGTGAAGATACCCCGCAGCGACTGATCGCCGAGATCCTGCCTGACCTGCTGGTCAAGGGCGGTGACTACAAGCCGGAAGATATTGCCGGTTACGCCGAAGTGACTGCCAATGGCGGCGAAGTGCGCGTCCTCAACTTTGAAGATGGCTGCTCCACTACCGACATCATCAAGACGATTCGCGAGCGCGGCTAACGCGCTGCTGGCCCCGTAATCTGGCGGGGCTCACTATCGGCGGGAGCACGCCGACAGCAACACGGATAACAAAAAGGCGACCTTGCGGTCGCCTTTTTCATTCCCGATAACGGTTATCAGGCTTTGGTTTTGGCTTTTGCGGTAGCCGGCATCAGACCCTGGTTCACTTCCACCAGATCCTGCGCTTCCAGCACACCGGCAGCCTGCTTCAGGCTCAGGATATTGAGGATGTAGTTGTAACGGGCCTCGGAGAGCTTCTGCTTCGCTTCGTAGAGCTTGCGGGTAGAGTCCAGCACGTCGACGATGGTGCGGGTACCCACCTCGTAACCGGCCTCGGTTGCCTTCAGGGCGCTGTCGGCGGAGACCACGGACTGGCTGTAGGCGCGTACCGAGCCGATGCTGGCGTTCACGTTGTTGTAGGAGGAACGCACTGTGCTCTGCACCGAGCGGAAGTTCTTCTCCAGCAGCTCGCTGGCTGCCACGTAGTTGAACTGGGCCTGCTTCACCTGGGAAGTGGTGGCGCCACCGCTGTAGAGCGGCAGTTTGAAGGTCAGACCGATATTGGCCTGGTTGTCGTTGCCACCCGGAATGTTGTCCAGCTTGTAGTCGGTATTGCTGGTTTGCAGGCCGGCACCCAGATCCAGAGTCGGTTCGTGGCCGGTCTTGGCCAGATCGATCTGCTGCTTGGCGATGTCCTTGGCGATGCGGGCATTGTGCAGTTGCAGGTTCTTGTCCAGCGCCAGCTCCAGCCACTTGTCAGAACCGAAGGCGGTCTTCTGCGGGCTGAAACGCTCGGTGTTGAGGATATCCAGATTGCGGTGATCGACGCCGGTCAGCTCGCGCAGGGCTTCGTAGCTGTTGTCCAGGGTGTTCTCGGCATTGATCTCGTCAGCCAGCGCCTGGTCGCGGGAGGCTTCGGCTTCATGGACGTCGGTGATGGCGGTCAGACCCACCTCAAAACGCTGCTGGGTTTGTTCCAGCTGACGCTCCACGGCAACCTTGTTGGCGCGAACAAATTCCAGGGTATCCATCGCCTTGAGCACGTTGAAATAGGCGGTGGCGCTGCGCACCATCAGGTTCTGGACTTCGAGGTTGTAGGCGACATCGGACTGGGTCGCGCCCTTCTCGGTCAGATCCAGATTGACCCAGTTGCTGCGACGATAGATGGATTGATCCAGAGAAATAGAACCGGAGGCTTTGTTGTTGGTCTGGGTATCATTCTTGTTCTGCAGGTAGTTCAGACCGGCACCCAGGTTGATTTGGGGCAAGAGCGCAGCGCGAGATTCGTTGATCTTCTCGAAGGCCTGGTCGCGAACCGCTTTGGATTGCAGCAACTGCGGATCTTTGATCTGTGCTTGCTGGTAGATATCGAGCAGGTTTTCGGCGTGGGCACCGGCACTGACGCCCAGCAACACCATGACGGACAAAAGTGTTCTTTTCATAGATCGTTTTAACCTTATGTAGTAACCCAAAACGGTTGCTGGAGAGGGCAAATATTGTCATCAACCAAGCTTGATTGCAGCTTAATCACTCTACTATAAGCAAAATTTAATGCTAAGAGTCTTCGGTCCGGTAACGGGAACGTCAAGAACCAGCGGCAGTTTTCTCCCCGCGCGCCTAGCCAAATGGTCTGTGGCTGCTAAAATCCACCCCTCATTGCCATGGTACGCCGAGTGAATGAACGTTCATTCATGTTCCTCGGATTTTATGGTCAAACTGATACAAGTCAAGCTGACGGGAGCCCCGGATGTCGCAGCAACCCTTGCCACAAGATCGGCACTATGCCGCTGATGATGTGAAAATCATTGAAAAATCAGCTGGATATAACGGCTTCTTCAAGGTGAACGTCTATCGCCTGCAGCACAGGTTATTTGCAGGTGGCTGGAATCAGCCCATCGTCCGCGAGCTGTTCGAGCGGGGTCATGCGGCCGCGTTGCTGCCCTACGATCCGGTGCGCGACGAGATCGTGCTGGTGGAGCAGTTCCGTATCGGTGCCATGGAGACCTGTTCCACCCCCTGGCTGCTGGAGCTGGTAGCCGGCATCATCGATGAAGGGGAAACCGCCGAGGCGGTGGTGCGCCGCGAAGCGGTGGAAGAGGCCGGGATCGAGGTTGCCCGCTGCGAACATGCCATCAGCTATCTGGTGAGCCCGGGCGGCAGCACCGAGCGGATCGAGGTCTATGTGGGCGAGGTGGATGCCAGCAAGGCGAGTGGTCTGCACGGCCTGGCTGATGAGGGTGAGGATATCCGGGTGCACGTGGTGAGCCGCGAGCAGGCCTACGCCTGGCTTAAAGAGGGGCGCATCGACAACGCCGCCTCGGTCATTGCCCTGCAGTGGCTGGCCCTCAACCATGGCGAGCTGCGTGCCCGCTGGCTGGCGGATCGCTGAGGTGGCACTGACCCTGCAACAGAGCAGGCGCTATGTGCCTGATCTGATGTCCTTGCAGCGTACCTGCGAGGTCAACTATATGGCGCTGATGAAGCTGTTGCCTCCGGAAGGGGAGGTGGGAGCCGAGCGCCGCTATCGGGTCGGCAACGATCTGCAGTTCCAGCTCACCATTTGTGGTGAGAGCCGCTTCACAACTCAGGTTCTTTTGAGTCAGCACAACCCCGAATTGCCCGAATATTTACAGGCTCAAATAGAGATTCGTTTGTATCATGATGTGCGGATGGCGGAAGTGTGTGCAGCGCAACAGATTTCCCGTTTGCAACCACGTTATGATTATCCCAATAAAAAGATGCACCAGCGGGATGAAAAGGAGCAGGTAAATCTGTTTCTGGCCGAGTGGCTAAAATTTTGTCTCAGACATGGTACCAGCCCGATCAATATCTCCAGTTGAACAAATATAAAGAAGCGTGATTTTGGAAACAGAGCTCCCCCAGGCGCAGGACGGCAGTGTGCGCCTGTTGCAAATTACTGATACCCATCTTTTTGCCAGTGCCGAGGGTCGGCTGCTGGCTGTGCGCACCGCCGAGAGTCTGGCTGCGGTGCTGGAGCGGGTGCAGGCCAACGACCATCCCTACGAGGTGATTCTGGCGACCGGCGACCTGTCGCAGGATCACAGCCCGGAGTCCTATCAGCGCTTCGCCTCCATGATGGCGCCTCTTGGCCGCCCCATCTACTGGCTGCCCGGCAACCACGATGACAGTCCCCTGATGACCGAGCAGCTCCATGCCGCCGGGATCAGCGAATCCAAGCAACTGGTGGGCGACCACTGGCAGGTGATCCTGCTGGACACCCAGGTTCGTGGCAAACCCCACGGCATGATCGGTGATCACCAGCTGGAGGCACTCGACCGCGCCCTGCGTCAGTATCCGGATCGCCACGCTCTCATCGCCCTGCACCATCAGGCGGTGCCGGTGGGCTGTGCCTGGCTGGATCAGCACAATCTCAAGAATGCCGACGATCTGTTTGCCGTGCTGGCGCGTCACCCGCAGCAGAAGACCATCCTGTTTGGCCACGTCCATCAGGAGTTTGACGAGGTGCACCGCGGCGTGCGGCTGATTGCCAGCCCATCGACCTGCATCCAGTTCAAACCCCTCTCTGATGGTTTCGCGCTGGACGAGTCCGGCCCGGGCTGGCGTTACCTCACCCTCTACCCGGATGGTCGTATCGCCAGCCAGGTGTGGCGTCTGCCGGTGGGGCAGTTTGTGCCCGACCCCAATGCCACCGGTTATTGAGGAGTCGTCATGAAGCCCGTTCTCCTCTACCTGCACGGTTTCAACTCCTCGCCCGGTTCAGCCAAGGCGCAGCAGATGGCTGCCTGGGTGGCAGAGCACAGACCCGATATCGAGGTGGTGATCCCAGCCCAGCCCAACACCCCGGCGGCGGCCTGGGCGGCCATCGAGCAGACCATCGCTGATCTGCAGAGCCGTTATGGCAACGAATTCAAGCTTGGCGCCGTGGGCAGCTCCCTCGGCGGCTTTATGGCGACCCGGGTCAGCGAGCAGTACGGCTGCCACGCGGCACTGATCAATCCGGCGGTGCGCCCCCACGAGCTCCTTTGTGACTACCTCGGCCCCCAGACCAATCCCTATACGGGGGAGCAGTACCAGCTGCTGCCTGAACATATGGACGAACTGCGAGCGCTGGCGGTACCTGTGGCTGCCCCCGAGCGGCTCTGGGTGCTGCAACAGCAGGAGGACGAGGTGCTCGACTACCGCAAGGCGCTGGACGAATACCGCTTTGCCCGCCTCTCGCTGGAGTGCGGCGGCGACCACGCCTTCGTGGCGTTCGAGCGCTACCCCGCCCAGATTATCCGTTTCCTCGGGCTTTAATCATGCAACCGCCGTTGGCCGCCTTTCTGGAACAGGTACTGGCCACGGCGCAAGCGGGCCTCACCTACTCCAAAGATCCCTTCGATATCGGCCGTTTCGAGGCGCTGCGAGCGGCCACCGTGGCCCTTATCGCCAACCAGAGCGAGCTGGCGCCGGAAGCCATTAGCGACTGGATTGCCCTCGACAGCGGTTATCCCACCCCCAAGCTCGATGTGCGGGCCTTCATTCAGAACGATGCGGGCCATATCCTGCTGGTACAGGAGCACAGCGACGACTGCTGGACTCTGCCCGGTGGCTGGTGCGATATCGGCGACTCGCTGGCGGATGCTGTGGTGCGTGAAGTGGTGGAGGAGACCGGCCTTGAGTGCCGTGCGGTGCAACTGCTGGCCCTGTTCGACAAGCTAAAACATCCTCATCCACCCCAGCTGCCTCACGCCCACAAGGCTTTCTTTCTGTGCGAGGTGACCGGCGGCCAGCTGCTGGGCGAAACCGATGAAACCAAAGGGGCGGGTTACTTCCCCATCGACGACTTGCCCCCGCTCTCCCACCATCGGGTGGTGGCCTCCCAGTTGCGCACCCTCCATGAGCACTTGCTGCAGGGGCGGCGCGATACCCTGTTTGATTGACATCTGAGAACGTGAACCCGTTCGAGCTGGGGGAGGTGCCGACGCGCGATGGCGTGCACCATCCAGCGGATCGACAGGTCTGAACAAAAGGGGCTCATATGTTCCTGTTGCACCCAGCGGGGCAGTGTTAATCTTTAGCGGCCTGTTTACTTTGCCTCGCCCGGGGCAGGGGATGGCCGAACTCTTCTGAACTTCACTGCCAACAGGGAGCACGTTTGTGACAACTCCTTCTGCGCTGCCGGATCTGGTACTGGGCGCCTCTCTCTACTTTCCGCCGCTGTTCAAGGCGGTGCTGCTCGGCCTGCTCTGCTGGCTGCCGGTGCACCATCTGCTGCGCGACTGGCTCTATGGCGGGGATGTCTGGCACCCCTTGCTGATGGATCTCTCCCTCTTTATCCTCGCCGTCAGCGGCGCTCTATGGATGCTGTTACATGGCTAAATCACCTCTCGCGACCCTCAAATACTTCTCCACCCTGCTGGTCTGTGCGCTGGCGCTGGCGGCGGGCTGGTGGCTGTGGAACTACTACATGCAGGGGCCCTGGACCCGGGATGGCAAGGTGCGCGCCGAGCTGGTCAGCATTACCCCCGAGGTGTCGGGCAAGATCATCAAGATCGCGGTGAAGGACAACCAGCTGGTGAAGGCGGGGGAGGAGATCTTTACGCTCGACCCCGAGCCCTACCGGATCGCCCTCGATAATGCCCGGGCGGCGCTGGCTAAGGCGAAATCGGATCTCGACAAGGCCGAGCACGAGGCGAACCGCCGTAGCGGCCTGTCGCGCAGCGTCATCTCAGCCGAGACGATGGACGAAGCGCGCCTCAATGCCCAGGCGATGCAGGCGGCCTATCAGGTGGCACAGGCCAATCTGGAGAAGGCGGAGTGGTCGCTGGCCAAGACCCGGGTGCATGCCGCGAGCGATGGCTACATCACCAACCTGCAGACCCGGGTCGGCAACTATGCCAGCGCCGGCGTGCCGCTGGTGGCGCTGGTGGATACTCACTCCTTCTATGTACAGGGTTACTTTGAAGAGACCAAGCTTGGCCACATAGCGCCGGGCAAACCGGCCGAAGTGGTGCTCTACAGCGGTGAACAGCGGTTGCGCGGCGAGGTGGAGAGCATAGGACGCGCCATCCACGATCAGAGCGTCGATGGCGGCAACGGTCTGCTGATCGACGTCAAACCCAACGTGCCCTGGGTACGGCTGGCCCAGCGGGTACCGGTGCGGATCAAGCTGCTGGATGTGCCGGCGGACGTGACGCTGATCGCCGGTACCACCTGCACCATTACCATTGGCGAGTAGGGTGAGCGAGTCGTTCTGGCTGCGTACCCCCTGGGGGAGGGCGACAGGGGGGCAGTGGCGTTATGCCCTGCGCAATGCCCTGGCCATGTGCCTGTCGCTCTGGCTGGCCTTCGTGCTGCAGCTCGACTCTCCCTACTGGGCGATGAGCTCGGCCGCGGTGGTGAGTTTTCCCACCGTGGGCGGGGTGATCAGCAAGAGTCTGGGGCGGGTGGTTGGCAGCCTGATGGGGGCGATGGCGGCGGTGGTGATCACCGGTCTTGGCATCAGCGATCCCTGGCTGTTCAGCTTCCTTATCGCCCTCTGGCTGGGCTTGTGCACCTACATCTCCAACCACTATCAGAACAACGTCTCCTACGCCTTCGCCCTCGGCGGTTACACAGCCGCCATCATCGCCTTCTCCTGCGTCAATGTGGCGGATCCCCACCATATCTTCGATATTGCCCAGGCGCGGGTGAGCGAGGTGATCATCGGCATCCTCTGCGGTGGCCTGATGATGATGATCCTGCCCAGCACCTCGGATAGCGAAACTCTGCTGGAATCCCTGCGCAAGAGCCAGACCCGCCTGCTGGAACATGCCCAGCTACTCTGGCTGGGGGAGATGACGCCCGAGGTTCGCAGCTCCCACGAAGGGCTGATCGGCCAGATCCTCACCATGAACGTGCTGCGCATACAGGCGGTCTGGAGCCATCACCGGCTGCGGCGCCAGAACCGGCTGCTCAACTTCCTGCTCCATCGCCAGCTGCGGCTCATCAGTCTTATCTCCAGCCAGCGGCGCATGCTGCACAACTGGCCGGAACAACCGGAGGGCATTCAGGCGCTGCTCGCCACCCTGCTGACCGAGCTTGGCAAGCCGGAGTGCGACAAGTATCGGGTCGCGAGGTTGTTGGCTCCCCTGATGCCGACCAGCGAGCATGATTATCGACTGCGCACCTTTTTGCTGCGGCTGCGCCATTTCTGCTGGAGCTATCTGGAGTGTCAGCGCTGGCTTGACCGGTTGACCCGTTACGACGATCAGGAGTGGCCGGCGCCGCCGCACCACTCTTCGCTCACCAGCCACACCGACACGCTGGAGGCTGCCTATAACGGCGGGCGTACCTTCCTCTGCGTGCTGCTCGGCTGCACCTTCTGGATCAACAGTCAGTGGGATGCGGGCAGCTCGGCGCTCACCATGCTCTCCATCTGCTGCGTGCTCTACTCGGCGACCCCGGCCCCGGCCCAGGGGGCCAACACCATGCTCAGGGCGATCCTGCTGCTCAGCCTCATCTGCTTTGCGGTCAAGTTTAGCCTGATGATCCGCATCGACGACTTCTGGATCTTCTGTCTCTTGCTCTTTCCGGCGCTGCTCACCATGCAGCTCTGCAAACAGCAGCAGGTGCGGCAGGCGGGCCTCTGGGGCCAGATGATCGTGCTGCTCGGCTCGTTTCTCGCCATCACCAATCCGCCCAGTTACGACTATCAGCAGTTCATCAACAGCAGCCTCGCCCAGATGCTGGGGGTGATGAGCGCCGCGCTGGCGTTTCAGCTGCTGCGACCCAGCTCGGATCGGCGCAAGAGCCGCCGGATTATCCGCTCCCTGCGCCGCCACTTCATGGATCAACTGGAGCCAGCCCCGCGCCAGAGCGAGAGCCAGTTCGAGTCGCTGATCTACCACTGCATCAGCCAGCTCGGTCAGAGTCAGGATCAGACTGCCCGCCTCTGGGTGTTGCGCTGGGGCGTGGTGCTGCTCAACTGCAGCCATATCGTCTGGCAGCTGCGCCAGTGGCGCGGTGACGAACATCCTCTCTATCTGGTGCGTGACAACTGTATCCGCAGCCTGAAGGGGATCCTCACCGAGCAGGGGGTGCAGCACGCCTCCCTAGACCGCACGCTGGCCGAGCTGCAGCGGATCAGTCAGGGGCTGGCCAACCATGGCGATGGCACGGCGCGAGAGCTGGCAGGCATGGTGTGGCGGCTGCAAAGCTCGCTCTCCCAGCTGCAACAGGCGCTGCCGGGCCCTGCCGAGGGGAGCTGAAATAGCCTCCGGAGGGGCACAATCCCCTCCGGATCACCCTTTCCCGCAGCCAAGTTTGTCCAATACCCTCCCAACGAGTAAGATTCTCCCCAAACGTCAATTCGCAAGGCCCTCCATGTCTACTCAATACAATGCGGATGCCATTGAGGTCCTCAATGGCCTTGAACCGGTGCGTCGCCGCCCCGGCATGTATACCGACACCACCCGGCCCAATCACCTCGGCCAGGAGGTCATCGACAACAGCGTCGATGAAGCGCTGGCAGGTCACGCCCGCAATCTGGAGGTGATCCTGCATGAAGACCAGTCCCTCGAAGTGATCGACGACGGCCGCGGCATGCCGGTCGATATTCACCCGGAAGAGGGTGTCAGCGGGGTGGAGCTGATCCTCTGCAAGCTGCACGCGGGCGGCAAGTTCTCCAACAAGAACTACCAGTTCTCCGGCGGTCTGCACGGGGTGGGTATTTCGGTAGTAAACGCCCTCTCCGATCGGGTCGAGGTGACGGTGCGTCGCGATGGCCAGGTCTATGACATCGCCTTCGAGCGTGGCGAGAAGGTGCAGGAGCTGACCATCACCGGCACCTGCGGTCGTCGCAACACCGGCACCCGGGTGCGCTTCTGGCCGCAGGCGAGCTACTTCGATTCGCCCAAATTCTCGGTCACCAAGCTGGAGCACCTGCTCAAAGCCAAGGCCGTGCTCTGCCCCGGCCTCACCATCAAGTTCCTCGACAAGAACACCGGCATCAAGCTGGAGTGGTGCTACGAAGATGGCCTCAAGGATTATCTGGTCGACGCGGTCAAGCAGTTCACCTGCCTGCCGGAGCAGCCCTTTATCGGCTCGTTCAGTTCCGAACAGTCGGCGGTGGACTGGGCCCTCTGCTGGTTGCCGGAAGGGGGCGAATGCCTCGCCGAATCCTATGTGAACCTCATTCCCACTGCGCAGGGCGGTACTCACGTCAACGGTCTGCGTCAGGGCCTGCTCGACGCCATGCGCGAGTTCTGCGAGTTCCGCAACCTGTTGCCGCGCGGGGTCAAGCTGACTCCGGAAGATATCTGGGATCGCTGTGCCTACATCCTCTCCATCAAGATGCAGGATCCGCAGTTCGCCGGTCAGACCAAGGAGCGCCTCTCCTCCCGTCAGAGCTCGGCGTTTGTCTCTGGTGTGGTGAAGGATGCCTTCAGCCTCTACCTGAACAGCAACACCGAGCTGGCGGAGCAGATCGCCGAGCTCTGCATCTCCAGCGCCCAGCGCCGGATGCGTGCCGCCAAGACGGTGGTGCGCAAGAAGATAACCCAGGGCCCGGCGCTGCCCGGCAAGCTGACCGACTGTGGCTGCGCCGACCCCATGCAGGGGGAGCTGTTCCTGGTGGAGGGTGACTCCGCGGGTGGCAGTGCCAAGCAGGCGCGGGATCGCGAGTTTCAGGCCATCATGCCGCTGCGCGGCAAGATCCTGAACACCTGGGAGGTGGAGGCCGGTCAGGTGCTCGCCTCGCAAGAAGTTCACGACATCTCGGTCGCCATCGGTCTTGACCCCGACTCCAACGACCTCAGTGGCCTGCGCTACGGCAAGGTGTGCATCCTCGCGGATGCGGACTCGGACGGTCTGCATATCGCCACCCTGCTCTGCGCCCTGTTCGTAAAACACTTCCGTGCGCTGGTGGAGAAGGGCCATGTGTATGTCGCCATGCCGCCGCTTTACCGGATCGATATCGGTAAAGAGGTCTACTACGCCCTCGACGAGGACGAGAAGAACGGTGTGCTGCAGCGGGTCGAAGCCGAGAAGAAGAAGGGCAAGGTGATGGTGACCCGATTCAAGGGCTTGGGTGAGATGAACCCGAAACAGCTGCGGGAAACCACCATGGATCCCAACACCCGCCGTCTGGTGCAGCTCACCATGGATCCGGCAGGGGAGAGTGAAGGGGATGCAGCTGACGAGACCCTGCAGCTGATGGACATGCTGCTGGCCAAGAAGCGGGCGAGCGATCGCCGCGAATGGCTGGAAGAGAAGGGCAACCTCGCCATCATCTAAGCCGTCGGCCGGCCCTGTCGGGGCCGGCAAGCATTTAGCCGGAGTCGCCCTGTGGCGGCTCCCGAACCGAAAGAGAAAATCACATGAGTGATGCTATCGAGCTCAGTCTGGACGGGGTAGAGCGCCAGCCAATGCGCACCTTTACCGAACAGGCTTACTTGAACTACTCCATGTACGTCATCATGGATCGGGCCTTGCCGCATATCGGCGACGGCCTCAAACCGGTGCAGCGGCGCATCATCTACGCCATGAGCGAGCTGGGTCTGTCGGCGCTCTCCAAGCACAAGAAATCCGCCCGTACCGTGGGTGACGTGCTGGGTAAGTACCACCCCCACGGCGACAGCGCCTGTTATGAAGCCATGGTGCTGATGGCCCAGCCCTTCTCCTACCGCTACCCGCTGGTGGACGGTCAGGGTAACTGGGGGGCGCCGGATGATCCCAAATCCTTCGCCGCCATGCGTTATACCGAAGCGCGCTTGTCGCGCTTCTCCGAGCTGCTGCTCTCGGAACTTGGTCAGGGCACGGTGGAGTGGACGCCGAACTTCGACGGCACCATGAAGGAGCCGGTGGTGCTGCCCGCCCGCCTGCCGCACATTCTGCTCAACGGGGTGACCGGTATCGCGGTGGGGATGGCGACCGACATCCCGCCCCACAACGCGCGGGAAGTGGCCTACGCCTGCGCCGAGCTGCTCGACAACCCCAATGCGGGGCTCGATGTGTTGATGCAGCACATTCAGGGGCCGGACTACCCGACCAACGCCGAGATCATCACCCCGCGCGATGACATCCGCAAAATCTACGAGACCGGCAAGGGCTCCATCAAGCAGCGGGCGGTCTGGAGCGAGGAGGATGGCGACATCGTCATCACCGCGCTGCCCCATCAGGCCTCCGGCGCCAAGATCATGGAGCAGATTGCCGCCCAGATGGTGGCGAAAAAGCTGCCGATGGTCACCGACCTGCGCGATGAATCGGACCACGAAAACCCGACCCGTCTGGTGATCGTGCCGCGCTCCAACCGGGTGGATGTAGAGGGGCTGATGGCCCACCTGTTCGCCACTACGGATCTGGAGAAGAACTACCGGGTTAACCTCAACATTCTCGGCCTCGACAACCGGCCGCAGGTGAAGTGCCTCAAGACCATCCTCAGCGAGTGGATCCAGTTCCGCCGCGAGACCGTGCGTCGCCGTCTGCAGTTCCGCCTCGACAAGGTGCTGGCTCGCCTGCACATCCTCGAAGGCTTGCTGATCGCCTACCTCAACATCGACGAGGTGATCGAGATCATCCGTACCGAGGATGAGCCGGGCAAGGTGATGGTGGAGCGCTTCAACATTACCGAGACCCAGGCCGAAGCGATCCTCGAGCTGAAACTGCGCCATCTGGCCAAGCTCGAAGAGTTCAAGCTGCGCGCCGAACAGAACGAACTGGCCGAAGAGCGCGACAAGCTGGAGCTCATTCTGGGCTCCGAGCGCCGTCTCAACACCCTGCTCAAAAAAGAGCTGCTGGCCGATGCCGAGAAGTACGGCGACGATCGCCGCACCCCGCTGGTGGAGCGTGCTACTGCCGTGGCGCTGACCGAGAAAGAGCTGGTGCCGAGCGAGCCGGTCACCGTCATCCTCTCCGACAAGGGGTGGGTGCGCGCCGCCAAGGGCCACGATGTGGATGTCGAGGGGCTCTCCTACAAGGCGGGGGACAACTACCTGACCCACGCCTTTGGCCGCAGCAACCAGCAGGCGGTGTTCCTGTCGAACTTTGGTCGCACCTACTCGCTGGAGGCGCACACCCTGCCCTCCGCCCGCAGTCAGGGCGAGCCGCTCACCGGCCGCTTTGCACTGGGCGCCGGTGAAGAGGTACGTCATCTGGTGATGGGCAACGAGGGTGAGCCGTATCTGATCGCCAGCGACGCCGGTTACGGCTTTGTCTGCACCTATGACGATCTCATCGGCAAGAACAAGAACGGCAAGGCGCTGCTCACCGTGCCGGAAGGGGGTCTGGTGATGGCGCCCCAGAAGATTGGCTCGCCGGAGACCGATCTCTGTATGGCCATCTCCAACGAGGGGCGCATGCTGCTGTTCCCGATGAACACCCTGCCGGTGCTCGGCAAGGGCAAAGGCAACAAGCTCATCAGCATCCCCTCGGCGCGCGTCAAGGCGCGGGAGGAGTTTGTGGTGATGGCTGCCGTCATCCCGCAGGGCCAGTCGGTCACTCTGTTTGCCGGCAAGCGCAAGCTGACCCTCAAACCCTCTGATCTCGACTACTACCGCGGCGAGCGCGGCCGCCGCGGCGCCAAGTTGCCCCGCGGTTTGCAGCGTGTCGATCGTATCGAGATTGAACCCGCCGCCGGAACCGAACCGGCAACCGGGGAAAATCAGGAAGGGTAATTAATATAGAAGGGCACGAAAGTGCCCTTCTTATTTTAACTTTCCCATTGAAAAATTAGATATGTCAGGAATGATACATTCTATATAATTCATGGCCTGAATAAATCTAGGATTAAATTAAAGACGTTGCTTAATGTTGCATTGTCCTCTTGTGTGATATTTATGTTTTTTAAGAATTAATTTCTGGTTGCTGAAAATCGATAGTGTTTACTGATTTTTTTAACTTCATGCTCTATTTTAATTAGTTCTAGACGTTTTATTTTTAAATCTAGCAAAGTGAGCTCATTAGTTGGCTTTTGAATGTTTGTATACCAACCGGAAAACCCAAAAACTAATAAGGCGCATGATAAAGACTCTATAAACATAAATATGTAATATATTACACCATTAAAAACCCAATCAATGTTATCTCTTAGTGGTTGTGATAATGTTTTGAATTTATCATATTCCTGAATTGTGGAAATCTCATTTTTCTTAATGATCTCCAACAACTCTAACTCATCTTGTAAATTTTCCTTTTTGATTTCTTTGTATCGGCACTCATCTACCTTTCCTGCTTTTATAGCGTTAATTCTGCAATCTATTTCTTTGATGGACTTATCTGCAAGTCGTGCCTGGCCCATTAAAGTTGTCGTTTTTTGCATGTTAGATATCTGAAATGTAAGATAAACATAGCAAGCTAAACTAAATATTATTATTAGCATTCCTGAAATGGCTGAAAATTTATACAGGCTATCTGTAGGGGGCGTCGGTAGTATATTCATTTTGGACTCTTTATTGGTTTGTTTAACATGCGATGTCAATTCTATAATATTATTCATTTTACACATAGGATCGATGTGATAAAAAGGTCAGGGTATTAGGTTTTATTATCGATGCGTAATCAGACGATCGCGAAAACAGGTTGCCGCTATTCTGTTAGTGCACCAGCTGATCTCTTCTCTATGTCCATCGCCACCGGGATTGAGGTGTGGACGATTACGCTTCGCTAATCGACTCTACTTCTCTCTGTTTTCTTTAACGCTCTGCGGCTTGTCGGTGGCTTCTGTTGTGATGGTTTGCTCCCCCTCATCCCCGACCCTTCTCCCTTTATCTATGGCAAAGAGTGGGAGAAGGGAGCAGAGATCACAGCCATTGATAGTGACCGTGGTATGGCGTGATAGCTAAGGGTGACAGTTATGACTACAGGTTGGCAGGCGCTGATCCCCTCTCCCCTTGGGAGAGGGTCAGGGTGAGGGGAGGTAACCGTAGGGTGCAATGAAATTGCACCGCTATTGAATCCGCGAGGTTGCCGCTGCAATGGGCCGGGTTTGTTGCGCCTTTCGGCAATATAGGGCGGCAATAAAAGGTGGCGGACTGGCCGCCACCTTGAGGGGGATTAACGCAGGCTCAGCAGCTCATAGATAACGGGATTATCGGCGCACTGTCCCGCGCCGCACTCCAGCACGGTAGAGATCAGGTTTGCCGCAATCAGCAAGACAAACAGCAGGGAGGCGATACGCCCCCAGCGCGCCAGATCCAGCTTGGGCAGCGCAATAGCGAGCCCGTCCCGCACCATCAATATCAGGGCGACGGCCAGGATGATCAGCAGGGCGCTGACCAGTGACCAGCTATAAAAGTGCAGCCCGAGAAAGGTGGAACCATAGCCGGGATCGCCGGGCAGAATATGCAGCAGCACCTGTCTGGCACCGATCATGGCGGTGGTCAGGGCGCCGACAATCACGATGCCGTAGTGGGCTCCTTTTGCGCCAAATTGCAGGTTGAACATAAAGCCGAAACCGGCGACGACCAGGCCGACCCGCTGCAATAAACACAAGGGGCAGGGGAGTTCGGCCAGATAGAGCTGGTAATAGAAGGCGACGATCAGGGTCAGGCAGATGCCCGCCAGCCCCAGCGTATCGAGCAGCTGGGGCAGATCACTCTTCGCGGCGGTGGCAGAGGTCGAAAGGCTCATGGCGGGCTCCTAGAACGAGAGGGTGAGCGGGTCGGTCACATGGTGCATAAAGGAGAGCAGGGTCACCACCAGCAACAGAGCCCAGAGCAGATAGGAGGCGCCGCGCTTGTTCAGCAAGATGCTGATCCCCGTTATCAGCGCCAGCAGGAAGGGTAAAAACATATACATCTCATCTCTCCTTATCGTGGTGAGCCGGGCTCACAAGGCTTTGAGTATATGGCGGGCGGCATAGGGCGACTCCGATAACTGCGGTCGCTATATGGCTCCGACTTCACTCATCCTACCCCTGTCGGCGGGAAATACCTACCTGGCGGCTGACGCTGTGCAGAATCCCCTTACCCCCGAGCTGCGCGATTGTTTCATCAGTGCGACAGTAAAAAATATATTGGTTTCTTTGGTGCAAAAATAACCATAGGCGTCGCACCGTCAGCCTGAAACGAACCCGCTATGCCGCCAAAAGCTGAGGCCCCGCCATCCATGATTGCGGGGCCATTTTCGAGACGATCAGCAGGCGCAGACGTGGCGCCAGCGCTGCTCATAATCGAACTGTTGAAACTCCTCCTTGATAAATTCGATAAACACCCTGGTCTTGGACGGAATAAAGTTTCTGTTCGCATAGGCCATGCCGATGGAGAGGTCGGGCAGTGTCCAGTCGGTGAGTACAGGTTTAAGACGCTGGCTGCGTAATTCGTCATAAATGGCATAAACGGGCTGTGCCAGGATCCCCATGCCGTTTTTGGCATTGGCGAGCAGGATCTGGGCGTCGTTGGACTCAATGGTGGGAGTGGTTGGCACCCGTAATTTTATCGAGCCCTTCATCATGGTCAGCTCTCCGGGATTGTGATAGCTGTAGAGCAACAGTTGGTGTTTTTTCAGATCGTGCGGCGTTTCCGGTTCGCCATAATGCTCAATATATTCAGGAGAGGCCGCCAGAATACGCGGTGCAGTGGCCAGAGGTTGAATAATCAGGCTGGAGTCCGGCTCAGACTCTCTTGAGCGAATACTGATGTCGATATTGTTTTCGATAATATCCAGATAGCGATTATTGGCAATCAACTCGACCTGAATGCCGGGATATTTCGCCATGAATTTCGGTATCAAGGGGGAGATGACATTCAGCATCAGTGACAGCGAAGCCGTCAATTTCAAGACCCCGGTTGGCATTCCAGTCTTGATACTGACTTCATCGATGGCTTCTCGCATCTCATTCAGCGCTGTTTTGCAGCGGGCATAGAAGTGTTCACCGATTTCAGTGACAAACAGGCGCCGGGTCGTTCGCTCGACGAGCCGTGCATTGAGTCGCTGCTCCAGTGCGGCCAGATGCCTGCTGGCTGCAGGGTTGGACAAGCCCAGTGCATCTGCGGCCTTGCTGAGACTCCCCAATTCGACCACCTGCACAAAGACTTCATATTCAGTCCATCTATCCATGGATTTTTCCTGATTTTATAAAAGAGATTTCCTGTTATTGCATTTATCATCTCCTGCCGGATTTGTACTATGGCCCCGTCTGGCAGTAACAGATATTCCATGCATCATATTTTCTAGTTAAATTGGATGTCAATTAATAAAACGGGAGTCGCCTGTGAAAAATAACGTCGATACAGTCATTAATTACTTTAAATATTGCGTAGATGGCAAGGATGTTGAACGGGTGAGTGAATATTTCTCGGAAGATCTTTGTATATTCAGACCTGACTGCGCAGAGCCTATTACCACCCTTGAGCAATTTAAAAAGTCATTGTCAGCCTGTGTGGTCGACCGTTATGAGTCTATTGAAACCTCCTTTCAGAAAATAATGAGCTCGGAAGACGAGGTATTCGTTGCATTGACCCACGTCGCCAAAGGCTCAAATACCTGGAAAGGATTCGATGTCACTGGCAAGGATGTGACCTGGAGTGCCTTGACCTATTTCAGATTCAACGCCGAGGGCAAGGTGGTGGAGGAGATCGTCGAGCGCAACGAGCTGGCCATGGCCAAGCAGCTGGGGATCGTTGACTTCGCCTGAAACAGGGGTGACTACTGATTTCAGGTCTGAACTATCAGAGGAAAGCCAAGGCAGTGCTACGGCTCGGTCTATTGCCTGACGGTCAGTAAAAGAGGGCCCTGCAACTGGAGTTGCGGGGCCCTTGCTCTTGCCTGTTGATCACGCCGCCATTATTGCAGGCGGTGCAAGCCCATCAGACGGGGATAGCTGTCGCCGCCGGTTGCGGGGTGATTTTCGAGGCGATCAGCAGGCGCAGACGGGGCACCAGCAACAGCAGGACGATCCCGCCCGCCATCGAGCCCCAGCCGAGCATGTTGAACACCGAGCTGTAGCCCGGGTTGGTGGCCACCGGAGAGCTGCCGATATTCTGCGGCATGGCGCTGGAGACATAGCCCGCCAGCACCGAGGCAACGCCGGTCACCATCATCCAGCAACCCATCAGCAGGCCTTGCAGGCTGGCGGGGGCCAGCTTGCCAATCATGGCGTAACCGATGGGGGAGATGAGCAGCTCGCCGAAACTCTGCAGCACATAGCTGATGGCGATCCACTTGAAGGCGACCAGCCCGTCGGCCCCCGCCAGATGGATGCCGAGCGGCAGCACCAGCATGCCGAGCCCCATGCAGAACAGGGAGGCGGCAAACTGGGAGGGGATGTCGATATTCCACCCCTGTTCGCGCAGTCGCTTGAACAGCAGCGCCATCAGGGGGCCACCGATGACGATGACGAGGGTGTTGATGTTCTGGATCCACTGGGGGGCGACCCGCAGCCCGAACACGTTGAGGTTGATGTTGTGCTCGGAGAAGAGCATCAGCCCCATGGGCGCCAGCTGGTAGAGCGACCAGAAGATGAGGGAGCCGAGGGCGAGGATCAGGTAGGCCACCATGCGGCTGCGCTCGGCGGCGTCCGGATGGCGGGCTGTCATCACGCAGAGCAGCACCAGCACCACAGCCCCCAGGATCAGCACGAAGCTGCCGCTGAAGCTGGCGTGGGTCAGCAGCAGACGCAGCGCCGGCACCAGCATGGCCAGAATGGCGATACCGGCCAGCATGCGGCGGTAGAAGCCGCTCCCTTTGACATGGCGCAGCGGGGTGCTGATATCCGCCAGAATGGGCCAGCAGGCGAAGGTGGCGATGATGGCGATGATGTTGCCCAGCGTCGCAAACAGGAACAGGGTGCGGTAATCCTCGGTGAGCTGGAAGTAGCCCGCCACCGTAAAGCCGATAAAGAAGCCCAGATTCATCCCGGCGTAGTTCCACAGGAAGGCGCTCTCGCGGCGGTGATCATCCGGGGCGAAGCGCTGGGTCAGCATCATGTTGAGGCAGGTGACGTTGAGGCCGCTGCCGGTAAGGAACATGGCGAGCCCCCAGTAGAGGCCGGTGATCCCCATCTCGGCGATGAAGTAGCAGCCGATCACCTGCAGCACCATCCCCATCACGAACAGGTTGCGGTTGCTGAGGTAGCGCCCGCCGAGATAACCGCCAAACAGGTGCAGGCCATAGTTGAAGGCCCCGAAGACCCCCATCATGGCGTTGGCCTGGGATTCGCTAAAGCCGAGCCGCTTGGTGGCGTAGAGCACCAGCGTGGAGTAGAGCACGGCAAACCCCAGGGTCGAGAAGGTCTGGATAAAGAACAGCGCCCCGGAGCCGGGGGGAATGGTGGGGTGTTGATTCGAAGCGCTCACGGTCTGTCTCCTGTGAGAGAAGAAAGTCATAACTCGTCCTGAGAGCGTACCGGTCTGCTGCCGGCTAGCCTTGTGCGCTTCCATGCTGGTCTGAAGGCCGGTCTGTCATTTAGCGGCCAAGCGGTGCAAATAGCCATACCTGAAATTTAATCTGGCGAGATTAATTGTCTTTTATTGATCTATTCCGGTTTTTTATGCGGTTTTGGCTGCTGAAAAGCTGGCGCTGGCGGGGTGGTTATTAGAGTGCGCGGGTTTGAATGGAGCCCATTTTTTGGCTGAACTGATTTGATAGTGAGATCGCCATCCCGCTTTTGGCTGCTCTTTCGCCATTGCCGTCGGCATGTTGAGTGGCAGCTTATTTATTCAGTTTCACCCTTTGAGTGAATAATTATCCTGGATTGGCGTATGGCCCTGCGCAGTGACAAGAGCCACAGAGGGCAATGAACAGAGTGAATTACACCACTGATCTGTTCCCCAGATTGCCGGTGCAATGCGCTGCGCTTGGTGCGCCCAATGTGTTGCTCGGCAGCCCGAGGGAGGCTTGCGCTTGTCCCCTCTGCCTTTGGCAGAGGGTCAGGGTGAGGGGACATCCCGGATAGAACAACGCCCGGCGGGCCGGGCGTTGAGTTATCCCACATGGGGGCGCAACAAAAGAGGCGGCGAAAGCGGCCTTAGAAGTTGTGATAGAGCGGCCAGCCGAGCAGCGGGTGCTTGAGACCGGCGCGCATCTCGATGTTGTCGAGCTTCTCCGGCGAGGCGTTCTCTTTTTGCAGCAGCTGGTACTGGCGCACAAAGCCGAGGGTATGGAGCAGGTTGGGCACAAAGCCCGGGCTCAGCTCCTGCCGCAGGGCGGCGGCCATGTCGGCGGGCAGCGCATTCAGCATCAGGGCCAGCTGGGCGGCGAGGTAGTCGGTGTCATACCAGCACTCGTCGAGCTCAATTTCCCGCGCCAGTTTGCGCTTGAGATCCTGCTTCACCTTGAACGGGGCGGCGCCACTGCCCTTGCCGCAGAGGATGCGGTAGAGCAGCGCTTCGGCCAGTTTGTCCTCCATGGTGGGGTGGTCGCTCTCGCAGGCGAAGAAGTGCTGGTCGATGAGATCCATCAGGCGGCTCTTGTTGTGCTCGGTCAGCGCCTTCTCGTACTCCTGCCACCCTTGCCACTCCTCCACATCGGGCGGGCTCGAGATCTTGTCCAGCAGGCGGGCATCCACGTCACCGTAGAGGCTGTTGCCAGCCTGCTTGGGGCTGACGGTAATGAGCATCGACCAGCCCTTCTGGAACGGCTTGATGGGGCCTTCCGGCGCCTGCAGCAGCGCCAGCGCCTTGGCCGGATCCCGCGCCGAGAGCTCCTGCAGGCCGAGGCTCACCACGCCTATGACATCGTGGGCTGCCTGCTCCAGCAGGTGCATCTTGTACTTGTTGTAGTACTTGTCGGCGAATTTGAGGCTCATCAGCACCGCCTTGCCCTTGATGGCGGCCAGCTGTTGCTCGCTCAAACGTTCATTGTCGCGGCCAAAGCGCAGCACCTGGGTCAGAAAGGGGCCCTGGTTGGCATCGCGAATGACTAACTGCATGAATGGGCTCCTTAATCCAGAAAGCTGAACATGTCGTCGACGTCGCCGTACTCGTCTTCCTCGACCTTGTTCTTCTCTTTGGCCTGCATCACCAGCTCGGCGGCAAACTTGTTGATGATGCCGTCCCAGCTGGAGTGCTCGTTGCGCAGCAGCGCCTTGATGGCTTTCTCCACCTCGGGGGCCAGCTCACGGATCAGCATCAAGAGGCTGCGAGGGTCATCCAGCGCGTAGTCGTGGACATCCTCGCTCTGCTGGCGCTCGCTGTAGCGCAGGGACTCTTCGAGATCCTCCTCTTCGGCGTGCAGCACGTCGCGATAGCCTTCGTCCTCTTCATAGCGATCGCCGCGATAGAACTCGATAAAGGGGATGGCGAGGTAGAAGAGACCGGCCGGGTCTTCGGCCACGCACTCGAGGATCTCGCGCTGCTTGGCTTCGCTATCCTGGGTGCGGATCAGGTAGTTGAGGAAGTCGAAGGTATGCTGTTGCAGCTCGTCGGCGTTGTTCTTGATCGCCTCTTCCCAGTAGAGCGGCTGCTGGCAGACGATGTCACGGATCCGCTCCGGGGTCATCAGCTCGGAGATGATGGAGGGGAAGGAGATGTCGTGCTGGCCGTTAATCTGGGTCAGGGTAACGATATCAATGTTTTCAATCACTTCTGCCAGCTGGTCGTCAGACATGGTCTTGGCGATCAGCTCGAATTTCTCGCTGGCCTGCTTCGGCTCGATAACGGCCAGCTCTTTGATCTCGATGGCGGTAATTTCTATCAGACTGTTGCTCATGCCTTGCCCCAATTAGAAACGGACTTCGTCGTACATATCCTGATCGCCGTCGTCATCACCATAGCGGTCACTGCCGCCATGGTAGTCGGCGTCGGCATCTTCCCCATCTTCATCTTCTTCGTCGCGCAGCTCATAGTCGTCATCGGCGCGGTGGCTACCGCGCGGTAGCGGGTTGTCGAGCAGGAACAGCACGGCGCAGGCTTCCATCAGCTGATCTTCGCTCTGGGCCCGCACCGCCTTGACCAGCGGCAGGGCGGCATTGTTGAAGCCGACGCTCACCTTGAACTCGTCCCAGCTTGGCTGCTCGCCGCTGGCGAGCCACTTGTTCCACTGCGACTTGGCCTTGGCCGGGAACTGCACCCGGCCATAGAGGGCCAGCGGCAGATACTCGGGCATAAACTCCAGCATGCTCATATCGGCCAGCAGCAGGCTCTTCATCTGGTCGGTGAACTGTTCCAGCCCCTTGGGGTCGTCCTGATCCCGGTAGGATTCGATGTTTTCGCTGGCATCGCTTTGCAGCGACTTGAGCCGCGCCTGGTCCCATCTCTTTTGCATAGTTGCTCTTTCTGCCTGCTGTTTCAGGGGTAGAACTGATCCCACATCTCCTGCATGGCGGAGGCGGGGTCGGTCACGATGACGTTGTTGAAATCCTTGATAAAGGCGGCCCGCTGTTTCGGATCGGACAGCACTTCATAGGCCTGCTTTACCTGGTGCAGCTTGATGGCTGCCTGCTCTTTCTCTTCTTCACTGGCCCCGTGCAGCTTGTCGGGGTGGTACTGGTTCGACAGCCGACGATAGGCTTTCTTGATGTCGTTTTCGCTGGCGTTGGACTTGACGCCCAGCACCCGAAAGTAGTTGTTCATGGCAGATCCTGCATCACTGGCATCATAGGATTCACGCTGCGAGTGCCTGATGGTGGGGATTGGCAAACCAGGCACGGCAAAAACCCGTCATTTTAACGGAAACAGCCCGCCAACGCGATGAGTTGGGCGATCAATTAACGGGCGAAATGAAGAGGGGTCAGTTGAGTGCCTATTGTTGCCAGTCGATCTGGCCAGTGCAAGGGCGGCGGGGCAAAAGCGATGAAAAAACGGGCAGAAAAGGGGCGGGCGGCAGGCCGGGGCGAGGCTGCCGCCGCAGGGGTTACTCCTCCCAGAAGGAGGCGGAGGTGTGGTAGATCATCTTCTTGCTCATCCCGCCATCAACCACCAGGTTGGCACCGTTGATAAAGTCGTTGTGAGGATCCGCCAGAAAGAGGCAGGCGCGGGTGATGTCGTCGGGGCGACCGACCCGGCCACTCGGGTGCTGGCGGTGATCCGCCTCGGTCAGGGTGTGGTAATCCTCCGCCTGGATCCAGCCCGGACTGATGGCATTGACCGTGACGGGATAGTCGGCCAGCGAGTTGGCGAGGGACTGGGTGAGAGCGACCAGCGCCCCCTTGGAGGCGCCATAGGCATCCCAACCCGGTTCGTTCTGCTGCCAGCGGGTGGAGGCGATATTGATGATGCGGCCATAGGACAACCCGCGGTTGGCCTGCACAAAGGCGCGGGCGCAGAGCATGGCACCGCGCACATTGACCGTCATCACCTGATCGAACTGGGCTGCGCTCAGCTCCTCGAAGCGGGTGTGGAACTTGCTGATGGCGCCGTTGTTGATCAGCAGATGGATGCCGCCATGTTGTGCTCGCACCTCGGCAAAGAGGCGTTCGATAGCCTGCTCATCCCGCAGATCGAGCGGATGAAAGTGGATTTCGGGATGGTCGAAAGCGTGAGGGGCCAGATCGGTGGCGATCACCCGATAACCCGCCTCGGCCAGCCCGATGCAGAGCTGGCGGCCAATCCCGCCAGCGGCGCCGGTGACCAGCGCAATTTGGGGTTGGTTGGTCAGCTCGTTCATTGTGCCGCTCCATTGCGTGCCCGCAGCACCTTGATGAGGGCCGACACCTCCTGCTGACCAAACCCTTGCGCCACCCCTTCCTCAAACAGATCGGCGGCAAAACGCGGGAAGCGGCTGTCGATCCCGGCATCGGTGGCATGACCGGCGAGGCGGCTGATGGCGGCGCTCCAGGTTTTCAGGCTGGCGTAGGGGTGATCGAAATCGCCGCTCGCCAGCGTCTTGCCCAGATGGGCCACATCGCCACCGAGAATGGGCGAGAGCTCGCTGAACTGGGCGCACACCCTGGCTACCGGCAACCCTTCCGCCTCGCAGATCAGGGCGCCGTGCAGAGCACCAAGCAGGCCACCGGCAAAGTAGGCGGCGACGGCGCAATCTTGCGCCGCAGCGGCGCCCACTGCCTCGGCCACATGGTCGAGGGTCGGGGCGAGCAGACGCAGCACCGGCTCGGCGTCGCTAAAGGCGGTGCTGGCCCCCGAGCAGATGATGCTGGCATCGCTGGTACCGATCTGATCCGGGAAGCAGAGGATGGCGCCATCGAGATAACGGGCGCCGCGGGCGTGGCTCCAGCTCTCCAGCGCTCTGGCCCCCTGCGGGCTGCCGGTGGAGAGCTGCACCAGCAGCTTGCCCGCCACCGCATCGCTCGCCTCGTCCAGCAACTGCTGGCTGACGGCGTAGTTATCGACGCAGACAAGGGTGATATCGCTTGCGGCGATGGCCGCGCCAACCGAGGGGGCGAGTGTTGCACCCAGCGCCTGCAACGGGGCCGCCTTGGCGGCGCTGCGATTCCAGACGGTGACCGGATGGCCCACCTTGAGCAAGGTGGTGGCGAGGGCGGAGCCCATGGCCCCGAGGCCGATGACAGAGAGATGGCGCATGATGGCTCCTGGCTGTGTTGATAGACGCTGATATAGAAAATTGGGATGCCTTGTGGCAGTTAAGCCACTATATTTGCCCCGTGTCGCCGTGAAAAATGGCTTTTATGACTGTCTGGTATAGGTGAATTCTATGGATGTGCGAACCCTGCGTGCGTTTGTGGCTGTCTTCGAGGAGCGCAACATCACGGCGGCCGCCACCCGCCTCTTCATTACCCAACCTACCCTCTCCACCACCATCAAGATGCTGGAGGATGAGCTGGGGGTGACCCTGTTTGTGCGGCAGGCGCGCGGGGTGGAGGGAACTGAAGCGGCGCACCGGCTCTATCCCCGCGCCAAGCGGCTGATCGCCGATACCGACTCCCTCGCCCGCGAGTTTCGTGAAACCTCCCCCTGTCTCGAGCTGACGGTGGGGATTGAGGCTGATCTGGGTGATGGCGTGGTGGGGGCGCTGGTGCAAGGGGCGCTCGCCCACGAGGAGATCCTGCTGACTCTGGAGGAGGGTTGCTGTGGCGATGTGCGGCTGGGCTGTGAATCCCTGCGTTGCGGTGACGAGCTCTTTATCCCCCTGCTGGAGGAGGAGTTTGTGCTGGTGTTGCCGCCGGCTCACCCGCTGACAGGCAAGGGAGCGCTCACCCCGGCGGTGCTGGCGGACGAGCCCTGGGTCACTTGCCCGCGCCACGGCTCCCACTTGCGGCTGATCGCCATTCTCGGCAATCAGGCGCCCCTCTATCCGCGGCGGGCAGGGTCGCTGAGACTGGCGGCGACTATGGTGGCCGCCGGGGCAGGGATCGGCTGGTTGCCTCGTTCCCTCTGTCCGCCCGGTTGTACAGTCGCCGAGCTGGCGGCCTCTTCCTTCAAGCGGCGGGTAGGGCTCTGCTACGCCCCCGATGCGTTGCGCTCGGCGGCGGTGACTGCCCTGCTGGAGCAGGTGCGCGGGATGCAGCTCCCCGCCTGATGTCGGGATAAAAATGTCGGCATAAAAAAGGGCCATCCGGTGGGATGGCCCTGTTGAGGCAATGTTGTTGCGTGGCTAGATCGACGCCCACCAGAGCCGCAGCTGCAGGCCCCACTTCGAGCTCCAGCCGGTGGTGCTGCTCACCAGCTTGCCATCCTTGATAACGAGGAAAGTCGGGGTGACCCCCACCTGCCACTGGGCTGCCAGCGCTCCCGACTCGTCGTTGTGGGTCGGGAAGGTGAGCCCCTTCTTGCTCATTCCCTTGGCTAACTGCTCCGAATTGCCGGAGCGCAGTGCCACCGTCAGCACGTTTTCCCCCTCTTGCCAGAGCTGCTGCACGGCCGGGGTGGTGAAACGGCACACCCCGCACCAGCTGGCCCAGTAGTAGACCAGCAGCGGCTTGCCCTGACTCAGGGTGGCGAGATCCGTACTGGTGCCATCCTGCAGAGTGACGGGGGCGCTCATCGCCCCCTCAGGCAGGGTCGGGCTGCGCCACAGATCGAGCAGGGTCGAGATGACCAGCGCTATCAGCAGCAGCCAGATCGCCTCCTTGCTCCAGCGTCGCCAGCGGGGTTGAGGGTTGGTGCTTGCCATCCCTTACCCCAGCTTGGCCAGTTCGGCCTTCACCAGCTGCTCCAGCTCCTCATAGGGAACGGCGCCCGGCACCAGCTGGTTGCCGATCAGGGTCGCCGGTGTGCCCTGTACCCCCAGAATGGTGCCGATGCGCAGGCTGTTGCGCAGCTCTTCGGTCGCCTTGGGCGCGGGCTTGAGCGCCACGTTGCCGGTGGCGGCCAGCGCCTTGTTGATATCCGCCTCGGTCAGCATCCCCTGCTTGCTCATCAGCTTGTCATGCAGGGCGAGGAAGCGGGCCGGATCCTGCTGCCACAGGGTCAGGCTGTACTGGGCCGCCTTGGCAGAACTCTGTCCCTTGAACGGCAGCAGCTTGATCACCAGCCCCAGATCGTCGGGATAGGCCTTGAGCAGCTTGGTCAGCCGGGGATCGAACTGCTTGCAGTAGGCGCAGTTGTAGTCGGTGAACAGCACCAGCGTCAGCTTGGGGTTTCTGGCTCCGAGGCGGGGGCTGGTTGGGCTGTTGAACAGCACATCCTTGTTGCCCTTGATGAAGTTGCCAAGTTGCGCCTGTTGGGCTGCCGCGTTCTGTTTCTCCCAGGATTCGGCCGCTTCGTCGAGGATCTTGGGGTTGGCGATCAGGGTCTCGCGGATCAGCTCCTTGATGCGGGCCTCCTGCTCCGGGGTGAAGGGGGCGGCGTGCAGAGCCGGAGCAGTCAGCGAGCCGGCAAACAGGGCGGTGAACAGGGCGATGGAGCGCAGGTTCATGGAGTTCTCCTTAAAAATGGGTGGCGTTGGTCTGGATCAGACCGGCCTGATTCAAGAGGGTAAGCAGATCGGCCTTGTCCAGCAGGGGGGAGAGGGTCTCTCCCTGTGGCAGGCCGGGGCCGTAGATCTGGTTGAAGGGGACGGCTGCTGCCCCGCGCTGGCGCAGGAAGGCGGCGATGGTCTCGTCCGGTTTGCTCCAGTCGCCGCGCAGGGGCACCACATCGGGGGCCGAGAGGGCGCTTTGCACCTCATCGCGCAGCAACACGTTGTATTTGTTTGCCTTGCAGGTAACGCACCAGTCGGCGGTGACATCGATAAAGATCCGCTTGTTCTGGGCGAGGGCATCGGTGATAGCGCGTTCAGAGAGCGGCTGCCAGACCACCTTGTCAACGCTGGCCGAGCCCTGTGCGCTAAAGGCGCCCCCCAGCAGCAGGGCAGCGCCGACAAGCGCCGAGAGGGAGAGGGCAAGCGTGAAGCCGCGGATGCCATAACGCCAGACGATGCCAATCAGCAAGGCCAGCAGCATGGCGGCCATCAGCCAGTAAACCTGAACGTTGCCCAGATGGCTGCCAAGCAGGCTCGCCAGCCAGAGGCTGGAGCCCAGCATCATCAGCCCGAGCAGGATGCGCAGGCGCCCCATCCAGCGACCCGGTTTGGGCAGCCAGAGGGCGAGCCGCGGCAGGGCCGCCACTAGCAGCCAGGGCAGGCTCATGCCAATCCCGAGCGCGGTGAAGATAAGCCAGAGCTGGCCAAGGGGCGCTGCCAGCGCAAACGCCACCGCGGTGCCGAGGAAGGGGGCCGAGCAGGGAGTCGCCAGCAGGGTGGCGAGACTTCCCTGCAGAAAGTGACCGCCGAGGCCATTGCCGCCGCTGGTGGCGAGGCGGGTATTGAGGTTGCTCGGCAGGCGGATCTCGAACAGCCCCAGCAGGTTGGCGCAAAACAGCAGGGTGACCAGCACCATAAAGGCGATAAAACCGGCGCTCTGGAACTGGATGCCCCAGCCGACGGCCCCTTGCGTGGCGCGCAGCAGAGTGCTCATGGCCGCCAGCACCCAGAAGGAGGCGATGATCCCGGCGCTGGCGGCAAGGAACTGTTTGCGCACTGTTTCCTGTTCACGGTGCTGATGTTGCAGCACAGACCCCAGCTTGAGCGCCAGCACCGGCAGCACGCAGGGCATCAGGTTGAGGATGAGGCCGCCGAGCAGCGCCGCCCCCAGCAACCAGAAGAGGGGCTGGCCCGGCGCTGGCAATACGAGCGCTTCGCCAATCGAGCCTTTGGTCTGCCACGCCTGTTCGCCACTGGTCAGCAGCAGGCCGAGGGATTGGCCGCGCAGATCCGGCGCATCCCCCTGCCAGCCATCGCTCACCGGCACCCGGGCGATCAGGGTGTTGCCCTCGACCTCGAGCGCCGGTTTGCCAAACTCGGCCCCCTCCAGCGCCTCGATAAAGAGCGCTGGTGATTGCCAGCCCTCTGCCCGCTCGGCGCGCAGTTGCAGCTGGTTGTGCTGATAACCGAGCTCGACCCGGGTGTCGGCGGGCAGCGGCTGGGGCAGGTTGCTGATGGTCTTGGCCCAGCCGAAGTCGAAACCGGCTGGCGTCTGCCCATCTACCGCGAGGGTAAAGGGGAAGTCGGTCAGGATGCAGACGTTGCTGCAGGTCGATAGGCGCAAGGTGCCATTGAGCGATTGGCCGGTCGGGTAGTTGAGGCTCAGAGGGAAGCGCACCTCACCCTGATAACCCTGGGTACTGAGTCCGGCCACCTCGAAGTGGCGCGGAGCGGGCCAGCGCCACTGAAAGTCGCCGACCGGCTCATCCCACAGGATCTGGGGGGCAATGCCCCCTTCGCCCGGGCTGTGCCAGTAGGTCTTCCAGCCGGACTCGAGGGCTACGTCGAGCAGGATGCGGGTGTGGTCAGGGGCGCTGCGGTCGGCCTGCAGTCGCACCCTGGCGTGATCATTCTGTGGGCTGGTGAGCCAGCCCGTATCGCTGGCCAATCCCGTGGATTGCCACAGCAGGCAGGCCATAAGCAGGGCTGCCTTGAAAAAGTTTGTCATCTGTCTGGTCTCGCAAAAAATGAGTAACGGCGAATGGAAAAAGGCCGGAATCATTCCCGCCAGACGCAGAGCGTGAGGTGAAGTCGCCGCTCGGGGGGTGAGATAACCCTTGGCGGTGGTAAGGGAGGGGTATAGCGCCAGAGTGGTGCCAGCAGGGCAATCAGCAGGGCGACGGCAAAGAAGAGTTGTTCGACGCAGAGCAGAGTGGCGGCGCTCAACCATTTGCCATTGAGCTGGCAGCTGGTGGGCTGCGGGCTGACCGGCTTGCCGTCGTTCTGCTCATCATCGATGCTCTGAACGGGCAGGGCCTGACAGGTGAGGGCATGATCGAGCAGTGCCAGCCTGGCCAGCGGCTGTGCCGCGCAATTGAGCACCAGCAGGCAGACCAGCAGCAGGAGTCGTTTCGCCACGCGTTGTTGGTGAATCATGCTCGCCCCGTTCATCAAGATGGCCACATCCTAACGGCCAATGGCGGGTGGGGCAAGTTGCCGGCCGTTTTATGAGCGCTGAGGCTGGCGCCGTGTGGTCGGTTCTGTTTGGCGAACGCTTGTTCGCTAAAAGGGGGATCAGTATACTGCGCCGAGTTAAAATTCGAGGTGTTCGATGCTCAAAATTGCCCGTGTGCTGCTGCTTGGTCTGCTGCTCATCTTCTGGTTCCTGTTCGGCCTGCTGCTCTGTCTGGTTCGTCCGCGCCACCCCAACAACGTCTATGTCTTCGCCCGCATGTATCACGCGGTCTGCCCGCTGATCGGGGTCCGGGTCAAGGTGACGGTAGCCGACGAGGTGAAATCGGTCGGGCCTGCGGTCTATGTCTGCAACCACCAGAGCAACTACGACATCTTCACCGTGACCGGTGCGGTGCAGCCCGGCGTGGTTGCGGTGGGCAAGAAGAGCCTGCTGTGGCTCCCCTTCTTCGGCCTCATCTTCTGGCTCTCCGGCAACGTGTTGATCGACCGCTCCAACCGCTCTCGCGCCATTGGCACCATTGGTCAGGTGGTGGAGCGCATCAAGGCGCGCGGCACCTCCATCTGGATGTTCCCGGAAGGGACCCGCTCGCAGGGGCGTGGTCTGCTGCCATTCAAGGCGGGCGCTTTCCATACCGCCGTACAGGCTGAAGTGCCGGTGGTGCCCATCGTCTGCTCCAGCTACTTCGGCCAGATCGACCTCAACCGCTGGGATAACGGCGAGGTGCTGCTGGAGGTGATGGCCCCGGTTTGCAGCAAGGAGCACGGTGCTGCCGGCATTCGCGAGCTCTCCGAGGTGTGCCGTGCCCGGATGGAGGCCAAACTGGCCGAACTGGATGGCAAGCTGGGTCGCCATCACGCTGCCTGAACGCCATCATAACTGCATTGAAAGGGGAGCCACGGGTTCCCTTTTTTGTTGGTGAAAATCACCACGCTATTGGTTTTTTTCACCAACAAAGCGTTATTTAATTCCCTCGTTAAATTCCTATCTATCTGTAGGGCAACAATATTTTTTCTTGGCACGGCTCTTGTAATGCAATGGGAAGAGATAGTCATCCCATCCACAAGGAGCCAGACCATGAGCGTGTTCAGCCGCCTGACCGACGTAATCAATGCCAACCTGCACAGCCTGCTCGACAAGAGTGAAGAGCCCGAGAAGATGCTGCGCCTGATGATCGAGGAGATGGAGCAGGTGCAGGTCGATATGCGCACCCAGGCCGCTCGCGTCATCGCCGAGCAAAAACAGCTGGAGCGCCATCAGCAGGCGTTGCAGGTGCAGATCCAGGAGTGGTCGGCCAAGGCCGAGTTAGCCATCCAGAAGGGACGTGAGGATCTGGCCCGCGCCGCCCTCACCGAGAAGCTGGCGGAGGTCAAAAAATGTGAACAGCTGGAGCAGGACAAGGCCCGGGTCGCCGAGGTGCTGGCCCAGCTTACCGCCGACAGCGAACGGTTGGCCGCCAAGCTGACCGAGGCGCGGGAGAAGCAGAAACTGCTGACCCTGCGCGAGCAGACCGCCCATAGCCGCATTCGTGCCCGCGCTCAGGTGGACAACCAGCGTATGCATGAGCTGATGGCCCGCTTCGAAGGCTTTCAGGGGCGGGTCGATCAGCTGGAAGCCCAGCTGGAGGCGGCCACTCTGGGGCAGAATCCCTCGCTGGAGGCGCAGTTCCGCGAGCTGGAACTCAATGACGAGATAGAGCGCGAGCTGGCCCGTCTCAAGGGTCAGAAGGTGGAGGCATAACCATGACTCCCTGGCCCAAGGATCTTGTCCATCGCAAGCTGACCGGCGTCTGCGCCGGCATTGCCAAACGGCTGGGGATATCCAGAGTGACGGTGCGAGTGGTGGCCCTGCTCGGCCTGATCCTGGTGCCGCCGCTGGCGCTGGCTGCCTATCTGCTGGCGGTGCTGGTGATGCCGCCCCGTTATGAATTGAAACGCTGGCTGGATTGACCGCAAGGCAGCCCGGCGGCACAGAGTGCCTGTAAGGAGCAAGTTATGCTGGAATTTTTCATATTGCTGGGAGTGTTGCTGGTGATGGCGCTGACCGGTTTTACCCTGGTGGCCATGCTGCTGGTGAGCGGCGTGTTTGTGCTGCTGGGGCTGCTGAGCGGCATGCTTGCCCTGATCATCAAGCTGGCTCCCTGGTTGCTGCTGGTGCTGGTGGTCTGCTGGCTTATCAGCCACCGCAGCAGGCGGTCCAATACCTACCTGTAATCACTGCAAGTCGTGTCGTTATCCCTGAACTCCCTTTTGTCGGCCACCCGTGAGGTGGCCTTTTTTATGGCTCTGTCCCAATTACGTGTTGAAAGGCTAATCTTGAAGTAGGCCATCACCTTGAGGGCTACCATCATGGATACCCCAGCCTTTCAACACCTGTTATCCCTCTTTCCCCAGCTAACTCTTCGCCAGCGCCGTGTTGCCCAACAGGAGCTCACCGCACCTCATGCCATTACCTTGCTCAATACCCAGTTACCGGCATGCAGCGGGTGCCCTCATTGTCACGCCGACGCCGCCCAGCTGGCCCCTTGGGGATGGAGTCGTGGACTACGTCGCTACCGTTGCAAACAGTGTCTGCGCACCAGCTCGGTGCTCACCAAGACGCCTCTGGCTCGGTTGCGTAAAGCCCAGTGCTGGGAAGACTACGCGCAAGCCCTCATCGAAGGGCTGACCGTCCGCCAGGCAGCGATGCGTTGCGGGGTCAGCAAAAACACCGCGTTCCTCTGGCGGCACCGTTTCTTGCGCGCGATGGCCACTCATCAAGCCACTCGTGAAGAAGGCATCGTTGAGGTGGATGAGACCTTCTTCCTCGAGTCATTCAAGGGGCAGCGGGGATTGCCGCGTCCGCCGCGGCATCGTGGTGGTAAGGGACGAACCCGGGGAACCGGACGGGATTATATACCGGTGATGGTGGTGCAAGACCGAGCAGGTCACCATGCAGATTTTCAGTTGGAAGAGATGAATGCCGAGACAGTCATCGCGGTGTTGAAGCCCCTTGTCTCGCCGGATGCCGTGCTGTGTAGCGATGGTGCGGGTGTGTATGCCAGCTTCAGCAAAGTACAAGGCGTGACGCATCAAGTGGTATGCAATCGTCAGGGTGAGCGAGTAGCCGCGCGTATCACATTCAACATGTGAACGGGTATCACCATCGGTTGAAAGAGTGGATGGTACGTTTCCATGGTGTGGCGACGCACTACCTGAAGAACTACCTGGGTTGGCGCAGGATGCTGAAGCGTTACGGGAGGGGAGTGAATATCAAAGCGTGTTTGCATGAGGCACTGGGGCACCCCATGCAACACGTAATTGGGACATAGCCTTTTTTATGGCCCGGCCTTGCCTTTTATGGTTCTGCGTTGCCGAGGGCGAGCCAGCGCAGGCTCCACGGCAGCCAGAGATCAGGGCGGGTGATGAGTTGCTCCTTGAACGCCTTGGGCTGCTGCTTGAGGCGATATTCGAGGCGCAGGGCCGCTCCTTTGTCGCCTACCTCCTGCTGCCACACCAGTGCCAGCGGCCCCTTGCCACGCAGGGCGCGGGAGCCCTTGCCGCTCTGATGCTGGCGCAGGCGGCGCTCCGGCGCCGTGCTGATCCCGGTATAGAGCAGGCCTGCAGCGGTGCGCACCATATAGATTGACCAGCAGGAGGGCGGGGTGGATGGCGATGCCGGAGCCCCGGTCGGGGGTTTTCTCATTCATGTTCTCTGTGCCAAACTCAAAAGCAGCTCAAGGAGGTGCGATGAGAGTCTGGTTCTGGTTGTGGTTGCTGTTGTCGGTTCCGGCTCTGGGGGAGACGATCCGTCTCTATGATTATCACCAGCATCCCCCCTTCAATACCGGGGTGAATGCCGGCTTGAGCAGCGAGCTGGTGAAGTATCTCAATGAAAGGCTGGGAGGTGAACCCAGGATCGAGCTCTGGCTGGTCAATCGCGCCAGACTGGCGCTGGAGATGTCGGATCCTGCCTTCAACGGTCTGGTCGCCTGGGTCAACCCGGCCTGGGTCGGGGATCCCCAGCGCGAGCTATACCTCTGGACCTTCCCCATCATGCGCGACACCAACGAGCTCGTCTCAAGTCGCCAGCATCCGGTTACCTATCGTGGCCCTGACTCCCTCAAGGGTATGGTATTTGGCGGGGTGGAGGGGTATCGCTATCTGGGGATCGATGATGCTGCTGCCCGGGGTGAACTGGAGCGCCACGATGCCAAGAAGGTGAAGACCAATCTCGATCTGCTGGTGCGCGGCCGCATCGATGTCACCCTGGTGCCCGGTTCGGCCCTCGCATTTTTCACCCACGTCCCTGACTATGAGGGCAAGCTGTTCGTCTCACCCTTTGCCCAGTCCAGCTATACCCGCCACATTCTGGTGCCCAAGTCCCGCCCCGAACTTCATGCCCGGCTCAACGACATTGCCGAGCAGATGGATCGGGACCCCGCCTGGCACAAGATCCTCGAGTCCTACCGCGGCGCCCCCTGAGGCTGACGCTTGAGGCGGTGCAGCGGCACCAGACTCACCAGCAAGCCCGCCCAGACGAAGGCGAAGCCGACCGTCTTGATGGGATCCGGCGTTTCACCAAACCAGTAGATGGCGAGCAGGAAGGCGAGGCTGGGCTCGATATATTGCAACAGTCCCACCGTGCTCATCCGGGTTCTCGCCACCGCGTAGCAGAAGAGCCCGACCGGCAACAGGGTCGCGGGCGCACTGCCCATCAGCAGCAGTTTGTCGGCCAGATCCCCGTTCACGAATGCCCCTTCCCCGTGCCACGCCAGCGTGCCGATGATGATCAGCGCGACGGGCAGTTGCACCATGGCTTCCAGATAGAGGCTGGAGCCGGTGTCGTAGTGGATCTTCTTCTTGATAAGGCCGTAGCAGGCGAAATTGGCCCCCATGATGAGGGAGAACCAAGGGAGCTGGCCGTAGCAGAAGAGCATGTAGGCGAGACCCGCCAGTGCCAGGGCGACAGCCAGATGTTTTTGCGGGGTGAGCCGCTCTTTCAGGAAGATGACGGCGAATACGATATTGAACAGAGGCGTCATGAAGAAGGCGAGACTGGTGGTCAGTACCTGCCCTGTGGTGAGGCACCAGGTGAACATGCACCAGCTGATCGACATGACCGGGCCGGCCAGCAGAATGAGGCCCAGCTGGCGCGGCTCGCTGCGCAGCCGTGCCCAGGGCACCTTGTGGCCAAGCAGCAGAAACAGGCCGCCAAGCAGGATAACCGACCAGAGCACGCGGTGGGAGATGAGCTCCCACATGTTGACCTCGGGCATGAACTGATAATAGAGCGGCAGCATCCCCCAGAGGATGAAGGAGAGGGTCGCCGTGCCCGTGCCTAGCCAGTTTTTCATCTCTACCTGTTTATTAAATTAAACATCTATCGGTGAATAATAAATAGAGGCCAGTCCTTTCACAAGCGAGATCTGGTGGAAAACTCTGTTACTATCGCGCTCATGAGTCGACTGGATAGCCTGTTTGAAGAGATCCGTGCCTGCCGTCTGTGCGAGGCGCATCTGCCGCTCGGGCCGCGGCCGGTAATCCGCGGGGCCGAGAGTGCCCGCCTGCTGATCATCGGTCAGGCCCCCGGCACTCGTGTGCATGCCAGCTGTATCCCGTGGGATGACCCCTCTGGCGATCGCTTGCGCCACTGGCTCGGGGTCGATAAACCCACCTTCTACGACGAATCACGTATTGCGATTATGCCGATGGGGCTCTGTTATCCCGGCAAGGGCAAGTCGGGCGACCTGCCACCCAGACCCGAGTGTGCGCCCACTTGGCATGATAAGGTGTTGATGCTGCTGCCGAATATCGAGTTGACCCTGCTAATCGGTCAATATGCCCAGCATCGCTATCTGGGCAAGGCGGCCAGGGGCTCGCTCACCGAGACGGTGCGCAGCTGGGCCGACTATAGCCCCGGCTGGTTGCCGTTGCCGCACCCTTCACCGCGCAACACCCTCTGGCTCAAAAAGAATCCCTGGTTCGAGCAGGAGGTCATCCCTCATCTGCAGCAAAGGGTCGCCCCTTTGCTGAAACGACCCTGAGTATTAGACCGCTGGCTCGGCCAGCGGTTTTGGTTTGCTGCGCGCCATGGCGATGAGCGGCAGGACGATGCAGATACAGCCCAGCAGCAGCGGCAGACCCGGCTGCTCGTCAAACAGCCATACCCCGATGGCGACGGCCATCAGCAGACCGGTATATTCCGCAGAGGCGATCTTGCTCGCTTCCGCCTTGCGATAGGCCACCACGCACAATCCCGCATAGACCATGATCAGCGCCGAGGAGCCGAAGGCGGGCCACCACATCTGCCACTGCCAGTCGCCCCCTTCCCACCAGGCCAGCGCGAGAATGAAGGGCATGCTCAGCACGTTGGTGAAAAACAGGGTCTGAGCGATGGGCTGCTTGAGCGGGATGCGCTTGATCAGCAGATTGTTGAGCGCCATCGACAGTGCTACCCCGAGCGCCGCCAGTGCGGCCCAGTTCACTTCGGTCGGGCGCAGTACGATCAGTACCCCGATAAACCCAATGACTGCGGTCAGCACCTTCTGGCGCGAGATCGCCTCTCCTGCCATCCATACTGCCAGCGGCACCATCATCAGGGGCGCGGCATAGAAGAGGGCGTTGGCAGTGGCGAGCGGCAAGCGGGTGAGGGCGACCACCATCAGGCAGACACCGACCGCCCAGATATGGGCACGCAGCAGGTGCCACTTGATGGCCACCGGCGGGTTGCGGCGCCATGACCAGAGCAGCCAGGGCATCAGCAGAAGGGCTGCAGAAACCTGGCGGAAAAAGACAAACTGGAAGATGGGCTGATCCGGCTCCAGTACCTTGACCAGCGCATCGGAAAAAACCGCCACCATATTGCCCAGCACCAGATAAAGGATGCCGATCCCCACTGCATTCATACCACCTCCCACTTCAGATGAGGGGAGGGTAGCGTGCCGGTTGATATCCAGTAAAATGATAAAAAATGACCATCCATGAGATATTTAGATAATGAAGCTTCCTCCCCTGCGTGCGGTGCAATATTTCGAGGTGGTGGCCCGGCTGCTCAGCTTCTCCCGCGCCGCCCTTGAACTGAACGTCAGCCAGAGTGCGGTCAGCCACCAGATCCGCCTGCTGGAGGACTTTCTGGGGGAGCGGTTGCTGCTGCGTCAGGGGCGGCTGCTCTCGTTGACGACGCAGGGGGAGAGCTATTTCGAGGGGATTGCCGCCGGGCTAGGTCAGATTGCCCAGAGCAGCGAGCAGCTGCGCGGGGGCGGCGAGATGCGGTTGCGCCTCGCGGTCTACAGCTCGTTTGCGGTGAAGTGGTTGATCCCGCGGTTGGCCGGATTGCGCCAGCTCTATCCCGAGCTGGATTTGAGTCTGGAGATGGTAGCGGAGGATCCCGAGCTCTCCGATCGGGTGGCTGATTGCTTTATCACAGTCTCACCCCACGGGCGGGGCTACTGCCACGACCTTATCTATCAGGAGCGACTCTTTCCGGTCTGCAGCCGCCGCTTGTTGCAGCAGGTGGAGGGGGAGTGGCCAGACGCCATCTGGCAACTGCCGCTGCTCTCGGTGCAGTCCATCTACAAGGCGCGGGGGGAGGATTGGCAGCGCTGGGCCAAGGCAGGTGGCTTGGTGATCCCTGACGAGGCGCGGATGCACCACTTCAGCCATGTGTTGCTGGCGATGGAGGCGGCGGCCTGGGATCAGGGGGTGGCGTTCGTGAATGACTACATGCTGCGGCCCGATGATCCCCAACTGGTGGCCTTGCCGGTACACCAGCTGGAGACGGGGGATGCCTTCTATTTCACCTGCAAGCGCTCACGGGCCCATGAGCCCGCTATCAACCGGTTACGCCAGTGGCTGATGATGGAGACACGCCAGAGCATGCCGTTGTAATTGCTCGGGTTATCAGGCTTTTTTGAACTGGCTCAGTACAAACAGGCTGGTGGCGCAGACGACGACTGAAGGCCCAGCTGGGGTGTCCTGATACCAGGAGAGGGTCAGCCCGCCGAGTACGGCGAGACAGCCAATCAGTGCGGCAAAGCCGGCCATCTGCTCCGGCGTCTGACTGAAACGGCGGGCGGTAGCGGCGGGGATGATCAGCAGGGAGGTGATGATCAGCGCCCCGACAAACTTCATCGCTACGGCGATCACCAGCCCAATCAGCAGCATCAGCACGCAGCGCAGCACATCGACCCGGATCCCTTCAACTCGCGCCAGCTCTTCCGAGATAGTCATGGAGAGCAGGGGATCCCACAGTCGCCACAGGGTGAGCAGCACCAGTGCACCACCGCCGTAGATCCAGAGCAGATCCATCGGTTGTACCGAGAGCAGGTCGCCAAACAGGTAGGCCATCAGATCCACCCGCACGTTATCCATAAAACTCAAGGTAACCAGACCGAGGGACAGGGCACTGTGAGCCAGAATGCCGAGCAGGGTATCGGTCGCCACCTGCTGGTTGCGACTCATGATCACCAGCAGCATCGCCATGGCGAGGCAGCAGACCACCACCGCCAGAGTGAGATCGACCTGCAGCAGGATGCCCAGCGCGATGCCGAACAGACAGGCATGGGAGAGAGTGTCGCCAAAATAGGCCATCTTGCGCCATACCACGAAGCTGCCGAGAGGGCCGGCCAGCAGGGCGATGCCGAGGCCGGCCGCGAGGGCGTATAACAGAAAGCTGTCCACTTGAATGTCCTGTTCTTGCGCTATTTGCTGTGAGCGTTGTTGCGAGAGGGCAGGCGGATGACGGGGGCCTGCGGTTCATGATGATGGTGTTCGCCGTCGCAGTGGTGATGATGGGTATAGACCGCCAGCACCTCCTGCTCCGGTCGCCCGAACAGGCGGGCAAATTCGGGGTGGCGGGCCACGCTCTCCGGTTCGCCATGACAGCAGACGTGGCGATTGAGGCAGATCACCTCGTGGGTGCTGGCCATCACCAGATGCAGGTCGTGGGATACCATCAGCACGGCGCAGTTGAATTCGGCGGCAAGCTTGCCGATGAGGGCATAGAGCTCGATCTGGCCGTTGATATCCACCCCCTGCACCGGTTCATCCAGCACCAGTAGTTCAGGTTTGACCAGCAGAGCGCGGGCCAGCAGTACCCGCTGCATCTCACCACCGGAGAGCTTCTGCATCCTGTTGTCCAGCAGCCCTTCGGCACCGACTCTGGTCAGCGCCTCTTCGATGGAGATCCGCCCCCTCTTGCCCAGTTGCAGAAAGCGGCGCACGGTGAGCGGCAGGGTGGGATCCAGATAGAGGCGCTGCGGTACATAGCCGACTCTCAGATCGCGGCAGCGTATGATCTGGCCGGAATCCGGGGTGAGCAGACCCAATACCAGTTTGCTCAGGGTGCTCTTGCCCGCCCCGTTGGGGCCGACCAGGGTGGTGATTTTGCCTTTATTGAGGGTAAAGGAGACCTTGTCGAGCACTGAGCGTCCATCGAACGAAAGACAGACCTCTTTCAGCTCTACCAGTTGGGTCATGACAGCTCCGGGGTTTACAGCCAGTGGGAGTTATAATATAACAAAAAACAGAAGCTGTTATATTATCACACAATCACCCGCTGACGAGATTCACCAATGAGAATTATTGCTTTTTTCACTGCCCTGCTGGCGGTGAGTTTGCCTGTTCGTGCCGTGGAGGTGCTGACCACCATCAAGCCCCTCGGCTTTATTGCAGCGGCGATCACGGAAGGTGTGAGCGAGCCGGAAGTCCTGCTGCCAACCGGCGCTTCTCCCCACGACTTCTCTCTGCGTCCCTCCGATGTACGCAGCATCAGAGAGGCGGATTTGGTGGTCTGGGTCGGCCCCGAACTGGAGGGTTTCATGAGCAAGCCTCTGGCCAATCACCCCCATGTCTTGACCCTGACCCAGGTGCCGGGTATGCCGCTGTTCAACTACGCGACCAAGGATAGCCACGATGGCCATCAGCACGATGACCATGCGGATCATGACCATGGCGATGAAGGGCATGAAGGTCATCATCATGAAGGGATCGACCCCCATATCTGGCTCGGTCCGATGCAGGCCAAGGTGATTGCCGGCGCTATCGCCAGCGAGCTGGGCAAGCAGGATCCGGCCAACAAGGCGCGCTACGAGGCCAATTTGGCCGCGTTTACCGCCAAGGTCGATGCCAGAGACAAGGTGATCGCCGGGCAGATGAAAGCGGTGAACCAGAAGGGGTACTTCGTATTCCACGAAGCGTATGGCTACTGGGAGCGTCACTATGGCATGAGTTCCAAGGGCCACTTTACCGTCAGTCCGGAGCGTCGTCCGGGAGCAAAAACACTGGTCGAGATCCGTAAGGCGCTGGAGGAGAAGCAGGCAAGCTGCATCTATGCCGAGCCGCAATTCTCGCCGGCGGTGATCGAGTCGGTTGCCCGCAATACCGGCGCCAGAGTGCTGCTGCTGGATGAGGTAGGTGAGCAGGTTCCGCTCGGTCCGGAAGGTTATCCCCAGTTCATGGATCAGTTGGCCAACTCTTTTGCCCAGTGTCGTTGACACTGGGCCCGAAGAGCCTGCTCTCTGTTGTCTGGGACTATACTGACCTCCAGCATCTGACATGGAGTGTCCGGTATGAAATGGCTGTTAATCCCCACCTGCATGCTGGTACTTGGTTGTGCCGGCGTGCAGGCTTCCCGCCTGTCGGAATATATCGCCAGCCCCGAGCTGCGGGAGAAGTTGCAGGAGGTCTACGGCGGGCGCGCCATTCAGCGCGCCGAGGCGTTTTCCCGCTTGCTGACGCCCAGAGCCGGCACCACGGATCAGCAGAAGATCGAGCTGGTAAATCACTACTTCAATAACCTGACCTACAGCGATGATCCCAGATTGTGGGGAGAAGCGGACTACTGGGCCAATCCATTGGAGTTTATCGGCGCTCGCGGTGGCGACTGCGAGGATTACAGCATCTCCAAGTACTACACCCTGATGGAGCTGGGGGTGGACGAGAAGAAGCTGCGGCTGGCTTACGTCAAGGCGGTGCGTTACAACCAGTTCCACATGGTGACGCTCTATTTCGCGACCCCCAAATCAGATCCGCTGGTGCTCGACAACATCAACAGCCGCATTCTGCCCGGAAGTCAGCGCACTGACCTTATCCCTGTCTACAGCTTCGATGCCAAGAGCATCTGGATCATGAAGTCCCGCCGTGAGGGAACGCTGGCAGGCAGTGCCGACAGGCTGGCGCAGTGGACGTCGATGAAGACCCGGTTCTCCAGCGAGCAGTTGCGCTCTCCCCGCCGCCAGCTATAGCTTCCCGGCGGTTTTCAACTCGGCAAAATAACGGGCTGCGCCCGGATGCTGCTCAATACTCAGCACCGGGCCGGTTTTGTTGCGTGCCTGATGGAACATGTTGGCGTAGCCATAAGTCTGTTCGTTGAACTTGGTCTGCTGTGCCAGCATGGCACGGGTCAGGTTATAGACCTCTTCTTCGGGAGTGGTTGCATTGGTCACCAGAGTGGCCGCGATGGCAAAGGTGGGGGTGGCTTTCAGATTGCCCGGATAGATGCGCGCAGGCACCTGGCTGCGCTGGTAATACCTGACCCCCTTGATCAGCTGGTCGCGCAGATCGCCATCGACCGGCAGAAATCGGATGGCACACCGCTTGGCGGTATCGAGCACAATCCGGTTGGGGTGTCCCATCACCAGTCCATAGGCATCGATCTGTTTGCTGCAGAGCGCCTCGGCTGCATTGGCCATGCTTTTCAGGTCGAGGTCCTGCTCCTTGGCGCCCAGCAAGTTGAAAAGAGCCAGCGCAGTCTGGCGGGTACCGGAGCCCTTCAGACCCATATCGATGGGGGCGAGCTTGAGCTGCTCCAGCGAGGAGATATCGCCGTCGGCCCGGATCACTATGGTAAAGGGTTCGGCGTGGGTCGCAAACAGCGCGCGCAGGCCGGTTTGTGCGGCGTTGGCGAAGGGGCCGCTACCCTGACTGGCCTGATAGAGCCAGTCAGACTGCACCATGGCGTAGCGGCTTTCACCGCTCCGCAGTCGCTGCAGGTTTTCCATCGAACCGGAGGTTGCCTGCAGCGCACAGCTTATCTGCGGGTCAGTCTTGTGTGCCAGCCGGCAGAATTCGCTGGTGACCTGATAGTAGATCCCCTGTTCACCCCCTGTTGCTATGGTGGACGGTGCGGCCATGGCTCCGGCTTGGCCGAACAGCATCAGCAAGATAGCCAGCTTCTTCATGATTGTGCCTCCCTGGCATAACCATCAATTCCCCAGGTGCGCAGTTTGTCGATATCGCTGCCAGTGCACGCCTCGGCCAACAGGGTGTAGCCAGCCGCATGCATGGTTTGCGAGAGCAGATGCCAGTAGAGCGGCTCCTCACTCAGCTGACAGCAGACAAAGACAGGATTGAGGGGATCGAGTTGATTGAAGGTCTCCGTATTGAGCGGAATAGCGCTAAAGGCCAGCTCTACTCCCTGTTCCTGCAAGCGGGTCAATATCGACTCCCCCTCAGCCGGGAAAGCGGTCACATCCCAGCGCCAGTCGAGTGTCTTGCCTCTTCCCCGGGTCAGCAGCGGGGCTATGGCTTGCCACTGCGGGTGGTGGAGCAAGGAGAGCGGTAGCGAGATACCTTCAACATGGTGTTGCAACCACTGTTCCAGAACCGCTTGAATGGTGGCCAGCTCGCTGTCGGCGGTGAGTGCCGGGTGGGGCAGGAAGCGTTGGTAGAGGGCGATCTCGCCCTGTGTCGAGACGAAGGTTTGCAGGTGGCCGCCACGGGTGTCGGTTAGCCCTCGCAAGGGCTGCGCTGTGGATGGGCGCAGTTGCTTGCCCATCTGGGTGATTTTGAGGCGTTGCTGCAGCAGGTCGCGCTTACGCTCGGAGACCAGCTGGTTGATGGAGAGCACCACCTCTTTGAGATCCTGCAGCCAGGGGGTGGGGAGGGCGCTGTTGAACTGGTGCTTGCGGACCCGGATTAACTGCTGGTTGATCTGCTCCAGCGGCTTTAGCAGCCGTTGGCTGACCAGGGAGATCACCAGGGTAAAGACAACCAGTCCACCCAGCAGCGCCAGTCCGATACGGCTGATGGCATTCCACAGGTGCTGGTAGGCGTAGCCGCTGTGGCCTTCCAGTGTCAGGGTACCGAGCATGCGCCAGCCATCGGTCAGTTCTTGCTCAATCTTGACCGGTGGCATGCCGATAACCGAGGGAAGCCAGCCAGGCACGTTTTGCTGGGTAGCCTGGAACACCTTCTGGAACAGCAGTTGTCCGTCCGGGTCGACCAATCTGACAGAGCTGACGAAGCCGCCATCGAACATGGCATTGACGATGGTTTCGGCCAGCACCTTGTCATCGTTGAGCAAAGTACCTTGCAGCACCAGACCCAGAGCGGTGACGGCAGTCTCCAGATTGGCAGACATCTGGTCGATGATGGATTGGCGGACAGTGGTGATTTCCAGCACAAACAGCAGGATGGCACCGATCAGAAACAGGATGAGGATTATCCTGCTCAATAGTTTTGATAACGTCATCTCCACTCCATGGAAAAGTTATTGCAACATTTGCGGTTTTTATTCTGGCGCTATGGCGAGCCGGTTCTTAAAAATAGGAAAAAATGGTTAAAAAAGACGATCATTTCTGCCCATCCGGGCTGGTTATGCATAAAATGTGAAGTTCATGCAGATTGCGATGAACTATTTGTATCGTTTTTTGTCAAACAGACAGTTTTATGCGGATTTGGTACTACCACATCGCAACTCACACTCTTCAGATATAAAGACAGGATAGCGGATGAAACGTCTCCGTCCCTTGGTAGCACAGGCTGCCAATTGGGAACCACCGGTTCCCCGCAAACACTTTTACGCAATGGTGATGCTGACGGCGATGACCCTGTCAGCAGTGGCGTTGCTGCCGGCTCCGGGTGACATTCTGGAGCGGCCCCTGCGTTTGGAGTTGCCGATTGATACCGCGGGTACGGCAACCAACGAAAACAACACCGACTTTAACGAAATCCCCGATCACGAACTGGTTGATCCCGCCACGCCGGACGATGATATTCCGGTCGATACCGCGCCGCAGTGGCAGGATTACCGGGTGCGCAATGGCGAGAATCTGACCGCCATCTTCAACAATCTGGGGCTCTCGACCACCACCCTCTACAAGGTGCTGGATGCTGACAACAAGAACTATCTGGCGCGACTCAAACCGGGTCAGACCATCGAGCTGCTGATTGATCAGGACAACATCCTGCAGCAGCTCAAGATCCGCCTGAACATCAAGCAGACGCTGGTGATGGCGCGCACCGACGACACCTATACCGCCTCGATGATCAACGAGAAGGTAGACTGGCAGCCGCAGCGCTACGATGGCGTGATCAATGGCAGCTTTTATGTCAGCGCCCGTAATGCCGGTATTCCGGCCAACCATATCCAGAAGATTGCCAACCTGTTCCAGTGGCGGATGAACTTTGCCCAGGACCTGAAAAAGGGTGACAAATTCAAGGTGCTGGTACGTCAGGAGACCGTCGAGGGCAAGAGCACCGGCAACAGCCAGCTGCTGGGTGTGGAAGTGACCAGCCAGGGCCAGACGGTTTCGGCCTGGCTCTCCGATGACGGCAACTATTACGACGGTCAGGGCAACAGTCTGGAGCGCGGCTTCCGTCGCTATCCGACCCACAGCCGCTACCGGATCAGCTCCAACTTCAACCCGGCGCGTAAACATCCGGTAACCGGTATGGTGCGTCCTCACGAGGGCACCGACTTTGCAGTGCCGGTCGGCACTCCGGTGCTGGCGACCGGTGACGGTGTCGTCCAGAAGGCAACCAGCCACCCGCTGGCAGGTACCTATGTCGTCATCAAGCATGGCCGTACCCTGTCGACCCGTTATCTGCACCTGAGCAAACTGCTGGTCAAACCGGGTCAGCGGGTCAAGATGGGCGACAAGATCGGCCTCTCCGGCAACACGGGTCGCTCGACCGGTGCTCACCTCCACTACGAGCTGCGCATCAACAACCGACCGGTCAACGCCATGACAGCCAAGCTGCCGATGGCCGAACCGCTCAGCGGCAAGGAGCGTCGCCAGTTCCTGGCCAAGGTGAAGGGCTACCGCAAGGAGCTGGCCGCAGGTTGATACCTGTCACCGCTTGAAATGAAAAGGCCCCGCCAGATTGGCGGGGCCTTTTTGCATGAGCAATCAGTGGTCAGTAGCCCTTATCGAAGTCTATTTTGCCGTCGAGGGGGTGGCCGTCGATGAAGCGGATATAGTTGCGCACGAAGATCTGGGCCACATCCTCAGGAAAGCTGTAGGCGCTGTTGTGAGGGGTAACGATGAGGTTGGGTTGCCCCCACAATGGGCTGTCGGCGGGCAGTGGCTCCTGCTCGAACACATCCAGCACCGCCATCGCCAGCTTGCCGGTGCGCAGGGCTGTCAGCAGATCGCCGGAGTGAACTGCATTGCCACGTCCCACGTTGAACAGGATGGCGCCCGGTTTGCAGAACTCGAAGCGGGCGGCATTGAAGAGGTGGCGGGTGTCGCGGGTCGCCGGCAGCACGCTGACGATGACATCGGCCTGCGCCAGGATCTTGTTGAGTGCCGGTAGCTGGTAAACCTGATCAAAGCTGGCCCGCTCCCGGCCGCTGCGGCTGATGCCAAGTACCTTCATGCCAAAGTGCTTGCCGGTCTGGGCGATATGCTGGCCAATGCTGCCGGTGCCAAGGATCAGCATGGTTTTCCCCTTGAGCCCCTGATAGGGGTGGCTCTGCCAGAGACGCTGCCTTTGTTGTTCCCGATAGAGAGGAATTTGTCGCATCAAGCTGAGCAGATGGCCAAAGACATATTCGCTCATCAGCGGGCCGAAGATGCCGCGCACGTTGGTAAGCTGGTAGTCGCGCCGGCTGTCCGGGTCGAGCAGTACGTCCACTCCGGCATAGGTAGACTGGAACCATTTGAGTTTCCCCGCCTTGGGGAGGAGCGGTTTGGCACGGGCCGGTTCTGCCATCAGAATATGGGCTTCGCCAATCAGCTTCTCGGCATCGCTCTGGTTATCGGCTCGCAGAATGCGCAGATGGGGAAGATTGGCGGCTTTGAGCAGACGTTCGTAGTGAGCATTATCCTGGCTGAGCAAAAGAAGGGTACGTTGGCTCATACTCTTGTTCCTTATCAGAATTTGCGGCGCAACAAGATGCCGCTCTCGTCCCATCTTACCCGAGTTGCCAGCGCAACATAGCCGACCAGGGCGCTTTTTCGTTTTCGCAGCGCCCCTCGTGGGCTACAATCTGCCCCACATTTTGCAGAGGATCCGACTCCAGTGTTTGGTGACAAGTTTTATAAGCGACTGGCCGAGCTACAGCCTTGGCAACAGACCGTCTACACCCTGGCGCTGGCAGAGCGCATGTACCCCAACTATGCCCTGTTCAGTCAGGCCTCCGGCTTTGGCAATACAGAGGCCTTCCGGCATGCGCTGGATCAGATGTGGAACTACCTGACCGTCAAGGGTTCCCGGGTCAATCTGGGTGCTATTCTCGAAGAGTTCGAAGCCCATATTCCGGATCCCCGCAAGTTTGAATCCTACGGTGCCTATCCGGCACTGGATGCCTGCGTGGCGCTGGGCTGTGCCTACAACTCGGTGATCTGCCGTGTTGGGGAAGAGGCCAACGATGCCAGTCATGCCTCCGTCGGTACCGTTGCCGGTTTTATCGAGATGATGGAAGAGCGGGATCTGACCGAAGAGGAGCTCTACGAGCACGAATATATGGAAGCCGAGCTGGAGTTTCAGGTCGAGTTGCTCAAGCGAGTTGCCCATGAGCGCGACAGCGACCGCATTCTGGCCATCAAGGTCTTTGCCGCTCAGGATGGCGTTTCCAATATTGGTATCAGCCTGGAAGAGTAATCGCCGGTGCAAACCACTAAAAAAGCTCCCGTTTCGGGAGCTTTTTTTATGCCTGCTCGGCGGTCAGGGGGCTGACGCTCAGCACCGGGGCGGCATCTATCCCGTCGGCATTCATCATGGCGGAGATGCGCTGCAGGGAGGAGAGCAGCAGGGTCTGTTCCCAGGTTTCAAGGGATTGAAAACGCTGGATAAAGCTCTCTTGCAGTGGTGTCGGCGCCTCGGCCAGCAGGGCGCGTCCGGCATCGGTCAGGGTCGCGTGTACCTTGCGCTTGTCGGTCTCGCTGCGAACGCGCTGTACCAGCTGACGGCTCTCGAGGCGATCCATGATGGTGGTGGCGGTGGCCTGACTCATGTTGGTGTGGTCGGCCAGCTGACGCATGGAGATCTGGCCCAGCTCATCAATCCCTTTGAGCAGCAAGAGTTGTGGCGAGGTGAGACCCGCCTCCTTGATCAAGCGCTTGGAGTGCATGTCGATGGCACGAATGATCTGGCGCAGCGCTACCAGCACTTCATCATGTTTTTCCATGGTGTCGGAGTAGGAAGTCGGGTTGAAAGGGGGAAAATTCTGCTCCCGGTAGATAAAAAGGTCAATATAGTTATCACTCAAATGGTTTATGTTCAAATTAATTTTGTGTTAGTTTAGCCCCTCTTTGCGCTGTTTAACCTGACAAGAGAGGAGTAAACATGACCAATGAACTGGATATCAAGACCCTGGTCAGCGGCCTGAAAGTCGTGCGGGTTCGCTATGAACTGCCTGATACGTCAGCCTTTGTTCGCTATCAGCCCACCTATGATGAAGACCCGAACAACCTCAAGGTTCACCACTACGACGGCGAACTGCCGCTCTCCTGTAGCGAGACGGGTACTTTCAACCTAAAGGAGTTGGTGAACGAATTGCGCTACGCCTATGTGCTGGTGCACCTCTTTCCTGACGAAAGCGCCATGCAGTTCTATCTGACCGGCCTCGATACCGGATTGGCCCAGCTGGAGTTCATCGGCGGTTCCTACGACTTCAACCGGCTCTGGATCACCAGCGGTATCTCCAATCTGGGCGTGCCCATGGCCATCTTCCTCGGCAAACGCCACGCCGTGAACGGTCAGCCCTCGGTCACCCTGGTGGATCACCGTGAACAAGCGGCAGGCAAGCTGGTCTATCGCGCCATCGGTGGTGCCGGTGATCACGTGGGCGAAGAGTTTTTCAACAACGACTAAGGAGGCTGGATGAGAGCAAGCAAAGGGCTATTTAAAGGCCTCAACCCCACCATGGCCATGACGGCGTTGACCGTTATCACCCTGTTTCTGCTGTTCGGGGTCTTTGTCCCCGAGACGGCCGCCAGCTGGTTTGTCGGGGCCAAGGATCAGATTATTGCCGGGTTTAAGTGGTACTACATTCTGGTGGTCGCCCTGTTCCTGTTCTTCGCCGTCTACCTGATGTTCAGCCGTTTCGGCAACATCCGGCTGGGCGACGACGACCAGGTACCGGAGTTCGGCTACTTCGCCTGGTTCTCCATGCTGTTTAGCGCGGGCATGGGGATCGGGCTGGTGTTCTGGAGCATCGCCGAGCCGATGAACCACCTGCAGGGCAACCCTTTTATTACCGAAGGGATGACCCCGGAGGCGGCCCAGATCGCCATGCGCCTCACCTTTTTCCACTGGGGCCTCCATCCATGGGCAATCTATGTGATCGTCGGCTTGTCGCTCGCCTTCTTCAGCTATCGGCGCAAGCTGCCACTGGCCATTCGTTCCGTGCTCTATCCGCTGCTCGGCGATCGCATCTACGGCTTCTGGGGCCACGCCGCTGACGTGCTGGCGGTGTTCGGCACCGTGTTCGGGGTGGCGACCTCCCTTGGACTGGGGGTCTCCCAGATGAATACCGGCCTCAACCAGATGTTTGGCATGGAAGTATCGCAGACGAACCAACTCTGGCTTATCGGTGGTATCAGCCTGATCGCCACCCTCTCGGCGGTCTCCGGGGTCGGGCGCGGGGTGAAGATCCTCTCCGAACTCAATATCTGGTTGAGCGTGTTCGTGCTCGCGCTCTTTCTGGTGCTGGGGCCGACCACCTATATCCTCAACGCCTATGTGCAGAACATCGGTGATTACCTGCAGAACATCGTCAAGCTGAGCTTCTGGACCAACACCGAAGCCAATGGCACCTCGGCCTGGCAGTCGAGCTGGACGGCGTTTTACTGGGGCTGGTGGATTGCCTGGGCGCCGTTTGTCGGCATGTTTATCGCCCGCATCTCCAAGGGGCGTACCATCCGTGAATTCGTGCTCGGCGTGCTGTTGGTGCCTTCGTTGCTCGGCATGTTCTGGCTCACCGTGTTTGGCGGTACGGCAATGAATCTGGAGTTGTTTGGCGGCGGCGGCGTGGTCGCGGCGGTCAATCAGGATGTGACGCTGGCGCTCTACAAGACGGTCGAGCTGCTGCACTGGGAGACCTTCGGCTGGATTGCCAAGGGCGTGCTGACCCTGCTTATCTGCACCTACTTCATTACCTCCAGTGACTCGGGCACGCTGGTGATTACGACCCTGCTCTCCATCGGTGATCAGGATCCTCCGGTGCCCCACCGCGCGCTCTGGGGGCTGGGCCAGGGGCTGGTCGCTGCGATTTTACTGGTCTCCGGCGGTCTTGCCGCCCTGCAGGCGGCCAGCATCATAGCCGCGCTGCCCTTCTCGGTGATCATGCTGGCGATGTGCTATTCGCTGATGCTGGGGCTCAAACAGGAGAGCCAGCGCCAGTTCGAGTATCGTCAGAACCTCAAGCGCCACGATGGCTCATCCCATATGAGCTTGCTCGAGCGCATCGGCCCGGCGTAAACCGCCAGTCTGAACACTGCTTGATGACAAAACGGCCGTACTGGTGAGGTCTCCTGCGGGAGCCTTGTCAGTACGGCCGTCTGTATTTGCGCCGGGGCAGGGGTTACTCCTCGATAAAGGTCCACTCATCCTTGATGCGGCTGATGGCATCGGTCCGCTTTTTGGCGAGCAGCTCCTTGATCTCTTCCCCCTTGTAACCGGCAGCCACTATCTCTTTGACCGGCACTGCCTGGGCGGCTGCCAACGCTTCGGCTACGTAGTCCGGCTCGGCGTAGACCCTCTCCTCGAAACCGGTGCGGCCATGGAAGTCGGCGCGGCAGGCATCCAGCAGCTGGGCAAAGCGCTCGGGGCGGCGCCAGGCATCTGCCTTGTCGAACACCTTGAGCAGGGTAGCGGGCTTGAGTTCAAAGGCGATGTGGATGTGGGTGTGCAGATCGCTCACCAGCAGCGCCAGATCCCGGCACTCGTTGGGTACCCGGAACCGTTCGCACAGGGCGCGAATGAGCGGCAGCCCCTTCTGGCCGTGACCGTGATGGCTTGGCCAGAACTCCTTGGGGGTTACTCCCTTGCCAAGGTCGTGGCAGAGGGCGGCAAAGCGGACGGTCAATTCCGGGGAGATCCGGCACGCCTGCTCCAGTACCATCAGGGTGTGGATGCCGGTGTCGATCTCCGGGTGCCACTTGGCCGGGGCGGGGACGCCAAACAGCGCATCAATCTCTGGGAAGAGCGCCTTGAGGGCGCCGCACTGGCGCAGCACCTCGATAAAGATCTGCGGGGTCGGCCCCAGCAGCACTTTTTCCAGCTCCTTCCAGACCCGCTCCGGCGTGAGGTGGGCCAGCTCGCCAGCGGCCGTCATCTCGCTCATCAGGGCGAGGGTTTCCGGCGCGATGGTAAAGCCCTGAGCGTGGAAGCGGGCGGCGAAGCGGGCGACCCGCAGGATGCGCAACGGATCTTCGGCAAAGGCGGGGGATACGTGGCGTAGCAGCCGCTTTTCCAAATCCTCGATGCCACCGTAGGGATCGTGGATCTCTCCCTGTTCATCTTCGGCGATGGCGTTGATGGTGAGATCCCGGCGCAGCAGATCCTGCTCGAGCGTCACATCGGGGGCTGCGTGGCAGACAAAGCCGGTGTAGCCCTGACCCTGCTTGCGTTCGGTACGGGCGAGGGCATACTCCTGCTGGGTTTTGGGGTGAAGAAACACGGGAAAGTCGCGACCGACCTGGGTAAAGCCCAGCGCCAGCATCTGCTCCACAGTGGCGCCGACCACCAGATAATCCCTGTCGCCCTGCGGCAATCCCAGCAGGCGATCCCGTACTGCGCCCCCAACCAGATAAGTCTGCAAACCATCTCTCCCGTCAACAATCGTGGGGCCGAGTATATCGTCTTTGTTACTGCATTGCTGCCCGACCGTGACCGGGAAAATGTGGGGTAATCGAGTGTGGCAGCAGGGCTTTGACTTGGGCGTGACGAGGCCTTACCCTGCCGCACCAGACGGCTGGCTCTGTATTGCGCAATGGCCTTACTAACGAACAGCCAAAATGAGCCGAAGGAACCGCAGAGTTCCCTATATATCAACGACATGAGAACAACGTGAATCAATCAACCTTCGCAAGCCGGGTTCTGGAGTGGTATGAGCTTCATGGCCGCAAGAGCCTGCCCTGGCAGCAGGAGAAGACTCCTTACCGGGTCTGGGTTTCGGAGATCATGCTGCAGCAGACCCAGGTCGCTACCGTGATCCCCTATTACCAGCGTTTTATGGCGCGCTTCCCCGATGTGGTGGCGCTGGCCGATGCCCCCGTGGACGAGGTGCTGCATCACTGGACCGGATTGGGCTACTACGCCCGGGCCCGCAACCTGCACAAGGCGGCCCAGCAGATCCGCGATCATCACCACGGCCTCTTTCCCGAGCGCTTTGACGAGGTGATGGCGCTGCCGGGCATTGGTCGCTCAACCGCCGGGGCCGTGCTGTCGCTCTCTCTCGGTCAGCCTCACGCCATCCTTGATGGCAATGTGAAGCGGGTACTCACCCGCTGGCTGGCGCTGCCGGGCTGGCCCGGCCAGAAGCAGGTTGAGAACGAGCTGTGGGAGATCGCTATCCGGCTCACTCCCAAGCTGGGCGTGGCGCAATACAATCAGGCGATGATGGATATCGGGGCAACGATCTGCACTCGCAGCAAGCCTGCCTGTGAACGTTGCCCGGTGCGGGCCGATTGCCAGGGGCTGTCGCAAGGCAACCCGACAGCCTACCCCAACAGCAAGCCGAAGAAGAGCATTCCGGCACGGGATGGCATCATGCTGCTGATCCGCCATGGCGACGAACTGCTGCTGGAGAAGCGGCCGCCGCAGGGGATCTGGGGTGGGCTCTACTGCTTCCCGCAGGTCGCCTCGCTGGCGGAGGTGGAGGGTCTGCTGACGTCCCTTGGCCTGAGTCATCACGGTTATCGGGAACTGGCCGGTTTTCGCCATACATTCAGTCACTTCCACCTCGATATCCAGCCGCTGCTGATCGAGATTGAGGCTGCGCCAGCGCTGCGCCTCATGGAAGCAGATAACCGACTCTGGTATAACTTACGCCATCCTGCCGAGGTGGGGCTGGCGGCCGCCACGGCCCGTCTGCTCGCCTATCCGGAGCTACAACCATAGAGGTCAACATGAGCCGTACTGTATTTTGCCAACGCCTGAAAAAAGAGGGCCCGGGCCTGGATTTTCAACTCTACCCGGGTGAACTCGGCAAGCGGATTTTTGACAACATCAGCAAGGAAGCCTGGGCCGAGTGGCAGAAGAAGCAGGTGATGCTGATCAACGAAAAAAAGCTCAATATGATGAATCTTGAGCATCGTCAATTGCTGGAAAAAGAGATGGTCAGCTACCTGTTTGAAGCGGGTGAAGTGCAGATCGAGGGTTATACCCCTCCCAGCCAGTAAGCCATCGAGCTGTAGTACCTGTGAGCGGGGAGTGGAGCCAAAGGTGGTCAGCCTCCCCTTGTTTACTCGCGGCATATGAATGATGGGCGGCACTGCCGCCCTGTTTGAGGATCCTATGGGCCGAATTTTCTGGCTGCTGTGCACCCTGCTGTTTCTCTCTGCCTGTTCATCTTCTCCCAAGCCCAGCGGGAATGAGGATGACGATCTCGTCAACGGCAAGGACATCCGCGGCTTTGAACACATGATCAGTGCGCTCTCCCATAACGTGAACGAAATATGGGGGCGAGAGGCGCTGTTTGCGGGCAAGTATGACTACGTCAAATACACGGATCAGTACAAGAGCCGTGCCCACATCGACTTCTCCAGCGGCCATATCATGGTCGAGACGGTATCTGGCATAGATCCCCGTGCTCACCTGCGTCGTGCCATTGTCGAGACCCTGCTGACACCGGACGATCCGGCCGAAGTGGATCTTTACTCCGACCGGGAGATCATGCCCGGTGGCGAGCCTTTCCTTTATGGCCAGGTGGTGGACAATCAGCGTCAGCCCATTCGGGCATCCTGGCGTGCCGAACGTTACGCCGACTACCTGCTCAACACGGCGATGAAGAAGCGCACCCTTGGTATTCGCACCATCTTCTTCGTCGATATCCCCATGGTGGCCAACCACGAAGACAGACGGGGCTACAAGTACGCCAGCCTGATCCGTGAAGCCTCCCGCAAATACGGGGTCTCTGAAAGTCTGATCTATGCGGTGATCAAGACCGAGAGCAGCTTCAACCCCTATGCGGTGAGCCATGCCAATGCTTATGGCCTGATGCAGGTCATTCCGGCGACGGCTGGGCGCGACGTCTATGTGCGGGTCAAGGGCAAGAGCGGTCAACCGACCCGGGAAGACCTGTTCAATCCGGCCTACAACATCGATGTCGGGACTGCCTATCTGCATCTGCTGCAGACCGTCTATCTGTCGGATATTCAGGATCCCCAATCCCGTCGCTATGCGGTGATCTCCGCCTATAACGGTGGGGCTGGCGGGGTGCTCAACACCTTCTCAAGCGATCGCAAGGCGGCTCCCAGCATGATCAACCAGCTCTCACCCGAGGCGGTGTATCAGGTGCTGACCGAGCAGCATCCCAAGGCAGAAGCTCGTCGCTATCTCTACAAGGTCAATCAGGCCGAGAAGGGGTTCAAGCGAACATTTGCCAGCCGTTCCGGTTAACGGGTCGCAGCGGCAGAACGGAAAATGAAAAAGGGCGCTTTCAACAGCGCCCTTTTTTACGTCTGGTCAGTCAAGGATCATTCCGGCCTTACTTGGCGATGAAGCCGCCTTTAGCCTTGGGCGCCGCGCCCACTTTCTCCAGACTTTCCACATCAAGCTCGGTCTTGTTCCAGCTGTGGTCCACTTCGCCACGGATGCGGATCAGGTCGTCCGGCCCTACCTCGGTGCCGCGCCATACCTTCTCGTCTACCTCGACCTCTACTTCACCGCTCTCGTCGCGGAACAGGTAGTTTTCACCGCCGAGGTGTTTGACCAGCTTGCCCTCCAGCGTGGCCCAGCTGTCATCGGCCAGATCCTTGAGTTGCGCCACGGAGACCTTGTTCTGTTCCATCGGGCCCGTGTAGGCCGCCATGGCGAAAGAGGATACGGACATCAGGGTCAACATTCCGATAATGGCTGCGCTTGCTTTGTTCATTTCATGCTCCTGTCGTTGGGATGGGGGCATTGTGCGGAGGGGGGCGTGAAACAAGCGTGAAAGCATCCGTTTTATTTGCGAGAAGGGGATAGAGCACAAAAAGTACGCGCTTTTTCCGACTGTGGCAGCAGCCGAAATGGGGTGAAAATGGAATAAGAGAACGCCTGTTTTGTGAGCGCAATCGATTCTATTGCGCGAAAGAGTAGGTGAAGGTTTAGCCAGCTCGTTAATCTGTCGTCTTGATCAGGCGTCAGTGGAGATCTGCTTCTTCCCAAAGAGATCTTCGTTCGAGGAAAGCGAGCAAGGGTAACCCTTGCCGAACAATGAGAATAACAATATGAAAAAGTGGCTTGTTTGTTTATTGGGGTTGATGGCATTGACCGTTCAGGCGGTCGAGCGTCCTGCCTTTTCCCGTATCGTGATGTTTGGCGACAGCCTCTCCGATACCGGCAAAATGTACCAGAAGATGAAAGGGTATCTCCCCTCCAGTCCCCCCTATTTCAAGGGGCGTTTCAGTAATGGGCCAGTCTGGCTGGAAGTGTTGCAACAAGAGCATTTTCCGGGGCTCAAGCTGGCCAACGAGGCTGAAGGCGGTGCAACTGCGGTGGCCTATAACCACCTTGGCCCCCTGAATGGCTGGCTTGGTTTCTGGTCCTGGGATCCCAAGTATCAGGTGATCAACAACCTGGAGTACGAGATCAAACAGTTCCTGAAAAAAGACAAGTTCCGCCCCGATGATCTGGTGGTGATTTGGGTGGGGGCCAACGACTATCTGGCCTATGGCTGGAACAAGGAGAAGGATGCAGATCGGGTGGTAGCCACCATTCAGGCGGCAGCGAATAATCTGGTTTTAAATGGCGCCAAACAGATACTTCTGTTCAACATTCCGGATCTGGGGCAGACCCCGTCGGCTCACAGCATGAAGGTGGTCGACAAGGTACGCCATGTAGCCAAATACCATAACCAGCGGTTGCAGGCGCTCACCAACGAGCTTGCCCCTCTTGGCATCGTGAAGCTGTTCGAAGTCGACAAGCAGTTTGACGAGATGGTGCGCGACCCGCAGCAGTTCGGGCTCAGTGATATCGAACATGCCTGCTACGGCGGTGGCTATGTCTGGAAGCCCTTTGCCAAGATGCCGAAAGCGGTGGCGCTGACGCTGCCGGAGCAGCTTGCCATTGCGAGCAACCCGATCCTGGCACAGGCTGTGGTCAGCCCCGAGTTGATGCGGGCGGCCATGACAGCCAATTGCGAGGGCAACATGTTCTGGGATCAGGTACACCCGACTCGTACCGTGCATAAAGTTCTGGGTCAGCGTGTGGCCGATTTTATCGAGCAGAACTACGAGTTCATCCGTCAGTAACAACCCTTCCGGGCCGGCGACAGGCTGGCCCGTTTCCCCGCAGAATGATGCATTCATCCCTTTCTTGGTCAAATAACAGACATTTGTTGCTGTTTTTGTGGTGTCATTGAGTTAAAGTGTTATTTGTTAATTGATATCAGGCACTTGAAAATAGGCTAACGTTGATATGCTGCGATCGTGTTTGTGCGATTGCGCCTATAAGACGAGGTGATATCAATCAACCTCCTCCTACATAAAGTTGCAGAGGCTAAGACATGAAAAAATCATTGATTACCTTACTGGTTACCGGTTTGCTCGCTGCCAACGCACAGGCGGCCGGTCAGGACAACACCTGGTATGGCGGTGCCAAACTGGGCTGGTCCAACTTCTATGGCATTGATGAAAGCAACGCTTTTACTCTTGGCAATGAGACCAATGATGCTCTGGGCGCCGGTGTGTTTGGCGGCTATCAGGTTAACAAGAATCTGGGTGTTGAGCTGGGTTATGACTATCTGGGCAAGTACAAGTTTGATGCCGTAGAGAAATCAACCGGCACAGCATTTAACGACTCCGTGAAGGCGCAACTGGCGCAACTGACCCTGAAGTTGGGCTTCCCGGTGACCGAGAGCCTGGACCTCTACGGCCGTGTAGGTGGTGGCTATGGCTGGGCTGACAACAGCGGCGAGGGAAGCGACAGCCGCTTTGTTGTCGTAGGTGCGCTGGGTGCTGAATATGCCTTCAACCGCGACTGGGCTGCTCGCCTCGAGTATCAATACTCCACTCCGTATGGCAGCCGTGACGACACCGGTCTGCGTATGGACAACGGCCTGCTCTCGCTGGGCGCAGTCTATCGCTTCGGTCAGGTTGCTCCCGTGGTTGCCGCACCGGCACCTGCGCCGGCACCCGCTCCCGAGCCTGTTATTGTCGAGAAGCAGTTCACCCTGAGCTCCGACGTGCTGTTTGACTTCAACAAGGCAACGCTGAAGCCGAAAGCCAGCGAGGCTCTGGACAACCTCTACAGCCAGATTGAGTCTGCGCGTCCGAAGGATGGCGTCGCCACCGTGATTGGTTACACCGACCGCATTGGCTCTGACTCCTACAACCAGAAGCTCTCCGAGCAGCGTGCCCAGACTGTTGCCAACTATCTGGTTGGCAAAGGGATCCCGGCCAGCAAGGTCAATGTGGAAGGGCGTGGCAAGGCTTCCCCGGTTACCGGCGACAGCTGTGTCAGCAAGTCCAAGCGCGAGCTGATCGTCTGCCTGGCTCCGGATCGCCGTGTCGAAGTGAAAGTGGAAGGGGTCACAGAGGCCCAGCAGTAATCGTCTGACCGATGCCGCCCGGCGGCATCGGTAAGAGATGAAGAAAAGCCAGTCAGTGATCTGACTGGCTTTTCTATTGGGGAAGATCCGGCAATTCGACGTCTCTCAGGAGGGAAGTGGCATGACCCGGTTACGGCCAAGCTCTTTGGCCTTGTAGAGCAGCTTGTCGGTTCGTTCGACCAGACAGTCGGCACTCTCCTGACCGTTGAACTCGCCCACGCCGAACGAGGCGGTGATGTGATCGATACGTCGGCCTGACTTGCGATCCAGAATCGACATCCGCTCGATGGCGCGGCGCATGCTCTCTGCCATCTGTCGGGTCAGAGCGAGATTGCGATGGGGCACCAGCATGGCGAACTCTTCGCCACCCAGCCGATAGGCGGTCACGCCCTCCTTGCAGGCATCGCGCAGTCGTTTGCTGAAGGCACGCAGTACCTGATCGCCAAGCAGGTGACCATATTCGTCGTTGAAGTTCTTGAAGCGGTCGATGTCGGCGAGGATCAGCGAGAAGGGCTGCTGGCTGCGGATCAGGCTCTCCAGTTCAAGGTCAAAGGCACGCCGGTTTAGCAGGCTGGTGAGGGCATCCTCGTTGGCCAGTTTGCGGGTCTCGTTGAGTGCCGCCCGCAGCTCCTTGATCTCTTTTTCGGCATTGCTGAGCTGGTTGCGAAAGTGCATGGTCGACATACGCACATCCCGCGATTCGCGCACCAGATCCCGCAGGATCCCCATGGTGTCTTCCAGACTGAAACCCTCGTCGTCGATACGGCTCAGCTTGTCAAAACTCTTGTCGAGCATCTCCTGAAACATGCCGGTATCCGAGATGGCATCCTGCATGGAGTGGCCCAGCTCGTTGGCCATGGCGGCGAGGTTGAGCTTCATTGCCTCCATCTGCTTCTCGTCCTGAGCCGCCAGATATTGGTGGTAGAGGCGCTCGCAGGTGGTGAGGGAGCAGGTGCCCTGCAGCTTGACCGCCTGATCGATCGCCTGATTGAGCTCGGGCATGCTGGCCGCAACGTAGTTGTACCAGAGGTGATAGTTATCCGGCGTCGTGGGGATCTGGTACTTGATCATCAGGGGGACTGCCTGCTTGAGATAGGCGGCAGATTGGGCAAATGTGTCCTTACTCATGAGTTCTGTGTCTCATCATGCCAGCGAACTGAAGATAGTATGACAGAGAGATTGGCCAAAAGGCAGCCGATGGATGCCATTCGCCCCCCCCTCCGATATAATGGCACCGTTACCACCTACCCTAAGGCCTGCTTATGTCTCAAAAAGATCCTTTCCTCGAACGCGAGGCCGAAAAATACGAGAATCCCATCGCCAGTCGCGAGATGATCCTCGACCTCATCAAGGGCCACGAAAAACCCATGTCACGGGAAGAGCTGGCCAAGGTTCTCAAGCTGACCGATGAAGAGCCACTGGAAGCCCTGCGTCGCCGTCTGCGTGCCATGGAGCGCGATGGACAGCTGGTCTTCACGCGCAACCAGTGTTATGCCCTGCCGGATCGCCTGAATCTGGTGAAAGGCTATGTACTCGGCCACAAGGATGGCTTCGGTTTCCTGCGTCCCGAGGGTGGTGGCCCGGATCTGTTCCTCAACAACCGCGAAATGCAGCGTCTAATGCACGGCGACTATGCGCTGGTGCAGCCGACTGAAATCGACCGCAAGGGACGCCAGGAGGCGCGTCTGGTGCGTCTGCTCAAATCCCGCGAGGCGGATATTGTCGGCCGTTACTTCGTCGAGAACGGCGTCGGTTTCGTGGTGCCTGACGACAGCCGCATCGGTCAGGACATCATCATCCCGGAAGGGGAGAACAAGGGGGCTCGCCAGAGCCAGGTCGTGGTTGTGCGCATCAACCAGCGCGCCACTGCGCGCTTCAACGCGGTCGGTACCGTGCTGGAGGTGCTGGGTGAGAACATGGCGCCCGGCATGGAGATCGAAATCGCCCTGCGTACCCACGGCATTCCGCATACCTGGCCGGAAGAGGTGACCAAAGAGGTCGCCGGTCTCGGCGAGCAGGTGCCGGAGAAGGCCAAAGAGGGCCGTATCGACCTGCGTGCCCTGCCGCTGGTCACCATCGACGGGGAAGATGCCCGTGACTTCGATGACGCCGTATTCTGTGAAGCCAAGCGTGGTGGCGGCTGGCGCCTGTGGGTTGCCATTGCCGACGTATCTGCCTACGTGAAGCCGGGCACCGCCCTCGACACTGAAGCCTATCAGCGCGGCAACTCGGTCTACTTCCCCGAGTTCGTGGTGCCCATGTTGCCGGAGGTGCTCTCCAACGGTCTCTGCTCGCTCAACCCGCAGGTTGACCGCCTCTGTATGGTGTGCGAGATGACCATCTCCGCCTCTGGCCGCATGTCCGGCTACAAGTTCTACGAAGCGGTGATGAACTCTCACGCCCGTCTGACCTACACCAAGGTGGCGGCGATCCTTGACGGGGATCCCAAGCTGCGTCAGCAGTATGACCCGCTGGTGGGCCATATCGAGGAGCTCAACAACCTTTACAAGGCGCTCAAACAGGCTCGTCATCAGCGCGGCGCGGTGGAGTTCGAGAGCGAGGAGACTCGCTTCATCTTCAACGCCCAGCGCAAGATCGACCGCATCGTGCCGCTGGTGCGCAACGACGCCCACAAGATCATCGAAGAGTGCATGATCCAGGCGAACGTGGCTGCCGCTCGCTACATCGAGAAGAACGAAGCCGCCGCCCTGTTCCGGGTGCACGACCGTCCGGGCGAAGAGCGTCTGACCGGTTTCCGTGACTTCCTGGCTGAACTGGGTCTGGAGCTCAAGGGCGGTCTCGAGCCCGAGCCGAAGGATTTCGCCGAGCTGGCTGCCAAGTTTGAAGGGCGCCCGGATGCGGAGCTGCTCTCCACCATGCTGTTGCGCTCCATGCGTCAGGCCATCTATCAGGCCGACAACATAGGTCACTTCGGTCTGGCCCTGAAGTCCTACGCCCACTTCACCTCGCCGATCCGTCGTTACCCCGATCTCATCCTGCACCGCGCGATCAAGTATCAGACCGCCAAGGAGCAGCAGGCCAACCTGCGCCACAAGTGGACCCCGAGCGGTGGTTACCACTACCAGCTGGAAGAAGTGGACCCGATGGGCGAGCACTGCTCCATGACCGAGCGCCGTGCCGACGATGCCACTCGCGATGTGGCCGACTGGCTCAAGTGCGAGTACATGCTGGATCACGTGGGTGACGAGTTCGACGGCGTTATCGCCAGCGTCACCGGCTTTGGCTTCTTCGTGCGTCTGGCCGAGATCCACATCGACGGTCTGGTGCACGTCAGCACCCTCACCAACGACTACTACCAGTTCGACCCGTTGCACCAGCAGCTGATCGGCGAGAACTTCCGCCGTCGCTACCGTCTGGGCGACAAGGTGCGGGTCAAGGTGATGGGCGTCAATCTGGACGATCGCAAGATCGACTTCGTGATGGTGGAAGAGCCCCTCAAGATCACCGGCAAGAACGCCAAGCAGGCAGTTCGCAAGATGGCCGAGATCAAGAAGGAGAAGGCCAAGAGCGCCGAGCGCCACGAAAAGCGCAAAGAGAAAGATGGCAAGGAGAGCGGCAAACCCGCCAAGGGTGGCCGTGCCAAACCCAGCAACAGACGACCGGGCAAAAAAGCTCGCGATAAGGCCAAGAGCACTAAATGAGTACTGAACTGATCTACGGCATTCACGCTGTCACCGCGCTGCTGGAGCGCACCCCGGAGCGCTTTATCGAAGTGTGGGCGCTGAAAGGGCGGGATGACGACCGGCTGCAACCCCTGCTGGCCGAGCTGGAGTCCCTCGGCTTGCGGGTGCAGAGCGTGAACCGCAAGACCCTTGATGACAAAGCGGAAGGCAACAATCACCAGGGCATCATGGCCCGGGTGAAAGAGGCGCCGAAGCTGGCCGAGCACGATCTGGCCAGCCTGCTGGACGAGCTGGCGGCACAACAGAGCCAGCCCTTCCTGCTGGTGCTGGATGGCGTGACTGACCCGCACAACCTCGGCGCCTGCCTGCGCAGCGCCGATGCCGCCGGGGTGCACGCGGTGATTGTGCCGCGCGACAAGGCCACCGGCCTGACCCCGATTGTGCGCAAGGTCGCCTGTGGCGCCGCCGAAGTGGTGCCGCTGATCCAGGTCACCAACCTGGCCCGCACCCTGCGCGAGCTGCAGGAGCGCGGCGTCTGGATCGTCGGCACCGCTGGCGAGGCCGATCACGACCTCTATCAGGCCAAACTGACCGGCCCGATGGCGCTGGTGATGGGGGCTGAAGGTAAGGGCATGCGCCGTCTGACTCGCGAGCACTGCGACGAGCTGGTGAGCATCCCGATGGCGGGGGCGGTATCCAGCCTCAACGTCTCGGTGGCAACCGGCGTCTGCCTGTTTGAAGCCGTGCGTCAGCGCCGTGCTTGATCATGCTGACTGACAGACCCCCCTTCGATTGGGCGCAGGTCGCAGATAAAGAGGAGGCCGCGCGCCTCCTCTCTTTTGCCCGCCCGCTGACTCTCAGCCCGAAAAGCTGCCTCTGGCACGCCGGCGACAGCCCGGATCTGCTGGTCAGGGTGGAGCAGGGGCTGCTGCGGGCCAAGCTGGTGCTGGAGGATGGCCGCGAGTACATCAAGGAGTTCTACTGGGAGGGGGACGAGTTTCTCGACTTCCACCACCTGCTCAGTGGCGAGCCGGCCCGCTACAGCGTGGAGGCGCTGGAGCCCTGCCGTTTGCAGCTGTTCAGTCTGGCCGACTTGCGCCAGTTGCCCGGCTGGCCGCGCTGGTACCAGCACCTGTTGGAGGTACAGCTGCGCATCAAGGAGGAGAAGGAGCAGTTGCTGCTGACCGGCAGCCCGCAGGCGCGCTATCAGCACTTTCTCGACAGCTTTCCCGCGCTCGATGCCAGAGTGCCCGACCACCAGATCGCCGCCTATCTCGGCATTACTCCCATCAGCCTTAGTCGCATTCGCAAGCGACTGAAAGAACTTAACAAAGGTTAATGCAGGGGGCGGGCGCCACGATTATGCTGGCAGGCCGAACTGATAAGGAGTTGCCGATGAACTGGATCCTGAAACCCTGGTCTGAACTGACCACTGACGAGTTGTATGAGTTGCTGGCGCTGCGGGCCGAGGTGTTCGTGGTGGAGCAGACCTGCCCCTTTCAGGATTTGGACGGGCTCGATCGCCGCGAGGGGGTCTGGCACCTGCTCGGCTATCAGGGCGATCTGCTGGCCGCCTATGCGCGGATCATGGCGCCCGGCATCGGCGACGAGAGCGGCGCCGCCATCGGTCGGGTGGTGACCTCGCCCAAGGCGCGTGGCGGTGGTCTTGGTCATAAGCTGATCAGCGAAGCGGTCAAGGCGTGCGAGGCGCGCTGGCCGACCCACAGCATCTGGCTGGGGGCGCAGGCCCATCTGCAGGGCTTCTACGGCCAGCACGGTTTTGTGGCCGAGGGGGAGGGGTATGTCGAGGACGATATCCCCCATATCGGCATGCGCAAGACGGTGGCCTGACAGGCCGGCAGCATTCGCGTGATTCGTTGCCCGGATCGGGCGATGGCCCGGCAGGGGGTCTGGCGGGCAGATTCATGCTCAAATGACCGGATGAGGTTCACTATAAGTTTTGGTTAGGTCATTTCCCTAAAACCCATAAATTAAATTTATAGTGAGCCGTTCTGGCTGCAAATCGCCCTGCAACGGCGGTGGCGAGCCCGGAGCAATACAGCTCCGATTTGCCAGATAGACAGAATGCAGAAGGGCCATCTCGCGGGATGGCCCTTCTCTTTATCGCCAGGCGATCACTTCTTCTTTTTCTTCTTGGCGGACTTCTTCTTGTCGACCGGCTTTTTCTTCTTCACCGGCACCCGCGCCTCTTTATGTTTGGGGCGCAGCTCGTCGATCACCCGGCGCTTGAGGCGCTCTTCGGTGTAGCGCTCGATCTTGGCGACCATCGCCATGTCGTGGGCTTCCACCAGGCTGATGGCGCAGCCACGGTTGCCGGCGCGGCCGGTACGGCCGATCCGGTGGACGTAGACATCGGCGCCGTAGGGCATGTCGTAGTTGATGACATGGCTGACGTTCGGCAGGTCGATGCCGCGGGCGGCGACGTCGGTGGCGATCAGGAAGGGCACTTCACCTTCGTGGAACTTGCGGATCGACTCGATACGCTTGCTCTGCTCCATCTCGCCGCGGATCCAGGCGCAGGAGATGCCTGCCGCCTGCAGCTGGCCGGAGAGCTCCGCCAGACGCTCGCGGGTCTTGACGAAGATGATCGCCTTCTGGGTTTCCGGGTTTTTCAGGATGTGGGTCAGCAGCGCCAGCTTGTGGGCGGCGTCATCGGCCAGATGGATCCACTGGGTGATGGGGCGACGCTCGCTGCGCGGCGGCTCGGCGTGCAGCTCCACCGGGTCTTTGAGGATTTCGCTGGCGAACTTCTCGAGGCCGGCCCCTTCCAGGGTGGCGGAGAAGAGCATGGTGTGCTTGCGGTAGCGCGCCTCTTCTACGATGCGGTTCACATCCTTGATGAAGCCCATGTCCAGCATGCGATCCGCTTCGTCCAGCACCAGCACCTCGATGTCGTGGCTCTCGAACTCCTCTTTCTCGATGTACTCGAGCAGACGGCCCGGGGTGGCGACCACGATGTCGGTGGTTTTGGTCAGGGCAGGCAGCTGCTCTTCATGGCTGACGCCGCCGATGATGGTCTCGATGCTGAGGTTGGTGTGGGCCGCCAGCGCCTTGGCGTGGGCAGTCACCTGCAGCGCCAGCTCGCGGGTCGGGGTCAGGATCAGCATGCGGCAGGGGCCCGGCTTGCGGCGCGGGAAGTCCAGCAGGTGCTGAAGTGCCGGCAGCAGGAAAGAGGCGGTCTTGCCGGTACCGGTCGGAGCGGATGCCAGAATATCGCGGCCGTCCAGGGCTGGCTCCAGTACCATCTGCTGGATGGTAGTGGGGCGGGTGAATCCCATCTCGGCCAAAGCCCGGTTGAGGGCAGGGTGCAGGTCGAAATCATCAAAGGACTGGCTCATGGCAATACTCGGTCATTAAGGAAACGGCAGATTATAGGCGATTATCTCGTCGGCTCCTATGGCGAGTGTGGCTTAGTCGCTATAATCGCCAACCATTTTTGCAGATGACGGGGGCCAGATGGGGCGTAGTCGCGGTTTTACCTTCAAACAGTTCCATATCAATCACGATCGCTGCGCCATGAAGGTGGGCACCGACGGCATCCTGCTCGGTGCCTGGGCCCCGGTCGAACAGGCGCGCCGGGTGCTCGATATCGGCTCCGGCAGCGGCCTCATCGCCCTGATGCTGGCCCAGCGCAGCAGATCTGACTGCCATATCGACGGGGTGGAGCTGGATAGTGATGCAGTGATCCAGGCCAGAGAGAACGTCGCCGCCTCCCCCTGGGCCGATCGCGTGACCATCACCGAAAGCGCGGTGCAGGAGTATCAGGCCGACCCTTACGATCTGATTGTCTCCAACCCCCCTTACTTCGTGGCAGGCCAGTCATTTAGCGATCCGGCGCGGGCGATGGCCCGCCATACCGGTGCCCTCGACAGCCATGCACTGCTTGCTGCCTGCGACCGACTGCTGGCCCCGAATGGCGAGGTGGCATTGGTGCTGCCGACGGCCATGGCTGATGAAATTTCATTCATCTCGGCGGATTATGATCTGCATGGCATTTGTTATACAGCTGTTATCACCAGAGAGGGTAAAGAGGCAAATCGTGTTTTATTGCGACTTGGCAGAGGATTAAACAGGTGTGAAAGGGGGGATATTGTGATCCATTCTGCTGATGGAGCCTATTCCGACAGATATATCCAACTGACCAGCCCCTTCTATTTGAAGATGTAAATTTCGTCTTGAACTATTTTTTCATGCCATTATGCTGGTTCCAGATCGAGCACCCGCTCCAGACCAGCCAAAACCACTGGTCGCGATGAAAAATCAAGCGGGGCTCTTTTTTTTACCCATATGAACAAACTGGTCAATGACCTATAAAAACTATAACAAGCAATAATTTACAAGACAGACGAGGTTGAACTTGAAGAAATCACTCACGTTGTCCGACGTACTCGGATTGGGGTTCATGACCTTCGCCTTCTACCTGGGCGCCGGTAACATCATCTTCCCGCCGCTCGCTGGTTACATGGCTGGCGAACACCTCTCTCTGGCGATGCTGGGTTTTCTGGTTACCGCTGTGGGCCTGCCGCTCATCACCATCATTGCCGTCGCCAAGGCCGGTAACGGCTGGGCCGGCATGACCAAACTGCTGCCTGCGGGCGTGGCCACTGCGCTGGCGGTTGCCATCTACATCATCATCGGCCCGGCCTTTGCGGCTCCCCGTACCGGTCTGGTGGCCTACGAGATGGGCCTCAAGCCTTTTATCGGTGACATGGGTCAGGCGGGTCTGGCTGCCTACACTGTGCTCTTCTTCGGGGTGGCCGTGCTGGTCTCCATGAACCAGGGCAAGCTGATGGACGCCATCGGCAAATACCTGACTCCGGTGCTGATGGTGCTGCTGCTGACCCTGGCGATCGGGGTATTCGTGGCGCCGCAGGGCACCATGCCGGAATCTGCCGGTGACTATCAGAACAGCCCGTTTGTGAAAGGGATCCTGGAAGGCTACAACACCATGGATACCCTGGCTTCCCTGATGTTCGGTGCCCTGATCGTCGACCTGCTGCGCCAGAAAGGGATCCATGACTACCAGAGCCAGTTCAAGTATCTGGCCATCGCCGGCCTGATCTCTGCCATCGGCCTCTCCGTGGTCTACATCTCTCTGTTCGAGCTGGGCAACACTGCCGCTGGCGTGGCGACCGACATCAGCAATGGTGGCGCCATCGTTAACGCCTATGTGCTGAGCCTGTTTGGTCAGCCGGGTCAGTTCATTCTGGCTGCCATCATTACTCTGGCTTGTTTCACTACTGCCGTGGGTCTGATCTCCGCCTGCTCCGACTTCTTCCACAATCTGACCGGCATGGCTTACAAGAAGCTGGTCGTGCTGCTGGGCGTTATCTGCGCCGTGGTGGCCAACGTGGGTCTGAGCCAGCTCATCAGCCTCTCCATTCCGGTGCTGGTTGCCATCTATCCGGTTGCCGTGGCGCTGGTGCTGGTCACCTTCCTGAAGGGGTACTTCGGTCGCCCGCGTCTGGTGTTCCGCGCCGTGCTGGTGGTGGCTTTCCTGTTCGGTTGCCTGGATGGTCTGGGTGCTGCCGGCATGAAGATGGATGCGTTTGCCTTCCTGCCGCTGTTTGACAAGGGCCTTGCCTGGTTGATGCCGACCCTGCTGGCTTGTGTGGTTGGGATGGTGGTTCGCCCGGCCGAGAAGCTGGCCGCCGAAGCTGCCTGATAGCTTCCCTCTCTCTGAACAAAGAGCCTGCCTTGTGCAGGCTCTTTTGTTTGTTGAGCCCTGCACTGCTGCTGAATGCTTTCCCGCTTCCTTTCTCTCTCCCGCGCTTCAGCTCCTTCCCCACCCTGGTCATTCAGCGATTAATTCTGGCCAAGCAAATTGTTTCAAGATATTAATGTGTGATTGAGATCAAATATCTCTTCTTTATGCTCAGGATGGCGCTCCTCATCCGATTGTCGGGGAGAGCGGGAAGCGAGCATATGGTTGTCAGGTTATCTGCCAGGCAGTGGGTGTAATCAACAAGAACAAGCTGATAAGGCAGATGAGGTTGGGTTTGACGAAATCATTGAAGTTGTCCGACGTATTCGGATTGGGGTTTATGACGTTCGCCTTCTATCTGGGGGCAGGCAATATCATTTTTCCGCCGCTGGCCGGTTTTATGGCCGGTGAGCATCTGGTCGCCGCCATGTGCGGTTTTCTGCTGACGGCGGTGGGGCTGCCGCTGATCACCCTGATTGCGGTGGCCAAGGGGAGCTCCGGGCGTGGTGCCGGTGGCTGGACCGAGCTGACCCGCTACCTGCCGGCAGGGGTCGCCACTGCGCTGGCCATCGCCATCTACATCATCATGGGGCCCGCGTTTGCCATTCCCCGCACCGGTCTGGTTGCCTACGAGATGGGGCTCAAGCCGTGGCTCGGCGATGCCGGTCATGGGGGGCTGCTGCTCTATACCCTGAGCTTCTTTGCGCTGGTGATCCTGGTGGCGCTCGATCGCGGCAAGCTGCTCGATGCGGTCGGCAAGTACCTGACGCCGGCCCTGATGGTGATGCTGCTCATTCTGGCTGTCGGGGTCTTTTTGGCGCCGCAAGGCACCATGCCCGATGCCAGCGGTGAGTACATAGACGCAGCCCTGACCAAGGGGATGCTGGAGGGGTACAACACCATGGATACCCTGGCCTCCCTGATGTTTGGTGCCCTGATCATCGGCCTGCTGCGCCAGAAGGGGATTGAGGATTATCGCAGCCAGTTCAAATATCTGACCATCGCGGGGTTGATCTCGGCGGTCGGGTTGTCGGCGGTGTATGTCTCGCTCTTTCATCTGGGCAACAGCGCTGAAGGGGTGGCGAGCGATATCAGCAATGGCGGCACCATTGTCAATGCCTATGTGCTGAGCCTGTTTGGTCAGCCGGGTCAGTTCATTCTGGCGGCGATTATCACGTTGGCCTGCTTTACCAGCGCGGTCGGCCTGCTCTGTGCCGGTGCCGACTACTTCCACGGTCTGACTGGCTGGGCCTATCGCAACTGGGTCATGCTGCTGGGGGCGCTCTGTGCGCTGGTGGCCAATGTGGGGCTGAGCGAGTTGATTGGCCTCTCCATTCCGGTGCTGGTGGCCATCTATCCGGTCGCCATCGCGCTGGTGCTGGTCACCTTCCTCAAGGGCTATTTTGGTCGCCCGCGTCTGGCGTTCCGCTGCGTGCTGGCGGTGGCCTTCCTGTTTGGCTGTCTCGATGGGCTGGGGGCTGCCGGCATGAAGATGGAGGCGTTTGCCTTCCTGCCGCTGTTTGACAAGGGGCTCGCCTGGCTGATGCCAACCCTGCTGGCCTGTTTGCTTGGCATGCTGGTGCGGCCGGTCGGCGATCTGGCTGCCGAGGCAGCGTAAACAGGTGATTTACCCGTCCGCATAACAAAAGAGGCCAGCAGATGCTGGCCTCTTGGTATTGGTCTTCGAGCAGACGAACTAGATGCGCGGGCCTTCCGGCTTGGGCTTGCCATCCAGACCATACCAGTGGGTCTGAACGCGCCCGGCATGCCATTCGAAGGTGCCCCACGGCGCTTTGGCTTGCCAGCGGGGGAAGTTGATGACTACCCGATTGTCTTCGTATTTGTAGAGAGAGGTGCTGATCTGGATATCAGAGAGGATCAGCAGCAACGCCCAGCAGATAAAGAACCATTTCAAGGCAGTCCACATCGTGACTACTCGAAGCAGATTTCGATGGTGGCACGACCAAAATCAGATTCGAAAGGCATCATGATCTTGGTGCCATCGGCACGGTGAGTGATGGTGTGGTTGGGGCCGGAGACGATAACCGGAGTGGCCATGTCAAACTCGTAGCCCTTCTCGCCCAGCATCCGCTTGGCACCACCGGTCACCATGTTGGTGATTTCACCGACCATGTCGGTCACCTCTTCATTGATGGTGGCAGGAGCTTCCCCCAGCATGCGGCGCATGATCTCCAGCGCCAGCCCTTTTTCGAAGCTGATGGAGAGGGAGCCACGGGTCTGTGGGCCGACCATGCCGATCAGACCTGAGACATCGCCGCGAGCCAGCTCGTCCATCTTGCGTTTCGGTTTGCCCGGTTTGAGTTCCAGCTGTGCCATGGTGGAGAGCACATTGAGCAGAGAGAGCAGGAACGGATTTACAAAATCAGCCTTCATGATGACTTCCTACAGTGGGCGTACAGCGAGCACATTGGCCATGTGCCTCTATCGTCTTATTGGTAATAGTAAAACCATGCAGATGGGCCTGCTCGGAAAACGCGCTATCGATCGCCGTGTCGTGCAGCTCAACCACCTCGCCGCAGTCATCGCAGATGAGCAGCTGCATCGGGTGAGCGTGATCGAAGTGGCAGCAGAAGATAAATGCGTTCAGCGATTCCACCTTGTGGGCAAAGCCCTGTTCGAGCAGAAAATCGAGTGCCCGGTAGACGGTTGGCGGTTTGGCGTTGGCTTCCGTTTGCTGCAGTTGAGCCAACAAATCATAGGCGCTGATGGCGTTGCCATGTGCCGCCAGCAGGCGAAATACCTGACGTCGGGTCGGGGTGAAGCGGATCCCTCGCTGTACACAGAGTCGCTCGGCTCGTTGTAAAAGTTGGTCTTGATTCATGATCGCGCAATTGCCCTTTCTATTAGCTGGATACTATCACAGGGCCTCGCATGGCGCGGCGACAAAATTCATTTTCTGGGGCTGCTTCACGTTGTGATAAATCCTCAATTATCTCTAGGCTTTTTCTTCGCGTTGTTGCCTAAATCGATACGGTGTGAAGGGAGCTTACGTAGAACGTGGTGATCCACCCTCTCCCTCTTTCAAGTCAGTATCATAGGTAAATCGTTTTCCCTACAAAAAGGCCTTATATAACAAGCTTCTGTTAACCATGGTTCACTCACCTCAAGGATTGATGTCGAGGCTGTGGGCAGCTGGTTTCACCGCGACCATAATGTGCGGCTCGGCTCCCTGTTCGAACTGATGAATGCTCTGCTTATATCTATGTCAGCCAGCGGGCCTTAGCCTATCGACAACCTGGCATGGGATATCTTTCCGACCCGGTTAGCGATTCAACTGGCCTTAAGGTATTTGGTGAGAGCAAGTGGAAGGCCAGAAACACGGTGCCGAGAAGCGGCGAGCCTGACGCAAGTTACATCTGGCAGTAGATAGCGCGACTAACAATATCGTGGGCTGTGTCGTTGGAAAATGTCCATGATGCGAGGTGCTACAGCCCTTGCTCAATCCATTGCTGCGTAAGCTGGGCACCACTTATGCGAATGGGGGCTATGACCGTAAAGCCAGTCAAAGGGGTGGCTCACATAATCCCACCTCGTAAGAGATTGGGATTATGGAAGCTGCCCTCCCCAGAAATGAGACTGTGCAGACGATACACCAGTACAGCTTGGCGTACTGGAAAAAAGTATCGAGATAACACCATCGTTCGTTGGCAGAAACAGGGATATCTTGGCTCAAGCAGTTAATGGCTGGAATTTTTCTCAACGAAAACCTAACGCTCAGGAAGGAGAAGTGATAGCGATAAACAAGCTGAACATCCTTGTCCTGACTATAAGCTGTCGCTTGGTGCTGGGGCAGTCATAACCTTGCTAGCGTATTTAGGAAACAGAATCGATGAGAACGCTAAACTATATATTAATTGTTAGAAATACATACAACATAATTCCCCACGCCGAGAAATACATCGCTTATCGTGGAACCATGTGCAAGAGTGACGTTGTAGTAGTGAGAACGCACGAAGTTACTAGGTGTGCGTGACCAATAAGGTTTCTCTGTGTTCCAGTTTAATACTGTGCTTATTGTATTATTTGGATAGACTTTATAGAGTTCTAGTAGTTGCTGTTCGGTGGGCAAAATCCAATTATCGATATCGTCGCTGATTAGCTCTTGACAATACTTGTCTGCCTTAAACTGCTCCATTAGTGAATATTGGGGAGCCGAGAAGGTGCCGATACCAGGCACTGTGATCGTTCTCTGGGGGCCATCTTCCTCAATAGAGTGCACTGCACTAACTCTATCTACTTGGCTTGTTAATATGGGGAACATATCGGCAGTGATAATGACTTCCCTTGCAACTGGTTTTTGGATGCTTTTTTCAGCCATTTCAGAAGTGATAGCCCTTGGTGTTGTACTACCAAGCATAGTGATCAGGAGTGGTAAGTAGTGGAGTGATGACATAAATATCTTTTTATATTGTGGTATTTTGTATAACTATATTTTTCAGGGTTTTGCTTTTGAATTTTGATATTTTCACCTTCCTATATGCAAAGCCAATTATACAAAAGGTCGCTAGTGAAAAATTCAATGAAATGTTTGGGGATGATGTCAATAAGATTGAGTTAACCAAGCCGATGGCGATTAGTGGTTCATTGAGATGTTTTATTAGGTTGAACTTTAGCATGGCTCGGTTTACATTCTTTGCTGGAACTAGGTCTGCAACGATATACATGCCTGTTGCTACGCTCTCTTGATACATCTTGATAATTTTTCTCTCATCTTGGGGGGCCATATTTTGTTTTGCATAAAGTGTCTCTCCGTCGGCTTTGGCAAGAATAAAGAATAGATTCTTTTCTTTTTTGTTAAGTGCTGCTGTCAACTTGTTCATCTGCTGGGTGTTTTAGGTAAAGTGGGGTGCGCTTAAGGTTGCAGAGTGAAAAAGATGGCGCCTTGTTGGGGACTGGCGCCATCGGCGTTTTTCAAGATAGTTGTCGCGTAACCCTGTTTTAAGCCGCTTGTTTTTCTTCTGGTTCTGACCGCTCTGGGTTCAGCATCACGGCTCCTATCGGTGTCCAGTTTCGTGTGTTCCCACTCCA